>JAURNA010000327.1 GCA_030830385.1 Crocinitomicaceae bacterium
CCCAATACAACGTTGTCGTCGTCCCAATTGACCCAATCATGCGTGACTGTTTTGCCCAAGACCACCGCCGTAACGACCAATAGTCCAAAAATCCATTTGGCTGAGGTTGCAGAACGATTTTCGAGGCTTTTTTCCATATTCCTACTCAAAGAAACTATAAATCCTTAAAGAGGTGCTCATTTGCCGGTCAATTTTTGCGAAAAACGAGCATCTTTTCCCCTGTAAATTTTACGTTTGCGGCAAGCAACCCAGGATTGAATGATACGTCTATATTACAGGCAATTACCTACTATGTCAATGATTGCTCGCTACTCGTGAATTCTCACGGAGACGAGATTTTTTTACCCTTAGCGCTCACTCGTAGTTCAATTCCGGTGAACTTTTTGTTCAAATGAATGTTGGTCATGGGTCGCAAACGCACTGGAGTTCCGATTATTCAAAAGCACCGGAACTCATTTTTGTCCCTATGAGTAAATGCGGAATAACGGAATTTCAAAACGAGTTAAACCGAGATGTGAACCATCCTTGCACGGATGAAATTCTGGGATCAGGTGTGAGTCACTGCCTCCTTTCTTACAGCTGAAAGTTCGCCACGATTGAACATCTTTGCCGAAGATACAGCCCATGCGTTTGTATAAATCATTGATTTGAGGCTCCCGAATTCAGCTATAAATTGTACTTTCACTTTCCCAAATCCAACACCAGATGATACGACACGCGTTATTATTCTGCCTATTTTTCTCCTCTTTCGCATTTTCTCAAAATGGACTGAAAGAATTCTACCTCCGCAGATCACTCAAACAGGATGGTCAGCAATACCGGTTTTTTGTCCTGGATGACAACAAGCACGGAGTGCGGTTCTACGACAAGAAAAAATTCTATTTCTGGTATCGGTCTCAGCATGTGATGTCGACGCAAGGATCCTCTTCGGGAAGTTTGCTTCACGGTAAGTTCGAAGGTTTTTTCAACAATGACCAACTGGCACAAAAAGGGCAATTCCGAAAAGGATTGAAGCAAGGCGAATGGAACTACTGGCGAGAAAGCGGAACACTTCGTTACACCGAAAACTGGCGTCATGGGCACTTGAGAAGACAAAATTGGTATACCGATGAAGGCGCGGTACACAAAACAGTACGTGTAAGCGGAAAAACCACCACGCTCTTGTCGGGAGACACACTGATTATTGTTCGACAGAAAGGACGAAAAGAAGTTCATACCATTCGCGATCACAACGGAGATGTTATTGCTGAGAAAATATATTACGACACGGTTCTGCACGGTAAATCAAAGACCTTCGAAAATGGAAAGGTGACCTCAACGGTGGTGTACGAAAACGGAGAAATCGTAAAAAACAAAGAGGCTGAAACCGATTCAGAAAAGAGGGAATCGTTCTTCAAAAATCTGTTCAAGCGCAAGGAGAAATCGTCAGAAGAAACGCCCCCCAAAGAGAAGAAACCCAAGGAAAAAAAGAAACAAAAAGGGGACAAAAATGAGGGCGATCATCCGCAATCATAAGGTTCGCTCCTCTGCACTTGGCTACTCCATCTCCTTCTTACTAATCGTTGGATTGGTAGCTTCGGGTGTTTTGTTTATTGCAAGTGCAAACAAGCGAATTGAGTGGCATTACTCACTTCGGGAACACGTTCTCATGGACAACTACATGTCGCTACTGTACGGTTCCAAATCCCCGAAAAATGGTACGCAAACACTGGTTCATTCGTCGGGTGACACCTCTCACATCACCACTAAAAACTGGGGAGCCTATCGCGTTGTAGTCTCTGAAACACGTCATCCGTCATGGTCTTCTACCCGTGCTGCGATCGTCGGTTATGTTGCTGAAGATCCGTTGGCCGCATTGTACGTCCCCGACCGGCGGCAAACAATCAAACTATGCGGTAAAACAAAACTGGAAGGGACTATCTACGTTCCCGAACGTGGATTGGAGCGAGGTTATCTTACCGGGAAAAACTTTGCGTTTGACAAATTGCTGGACGGCATTCTGAAAAAGAGTGAAAAACGACTGCCTCCACTTGCGGACTGGGTGAAAGAAGAGGAATTCGAACACTATCGGGAGCAAAGTGAACTCATTGAGTGGTTCGATCATGATTCCACGTTTTCATTCTCCCAGAAAACACGAATGATCAGTTCGAAAAAACCCATGTACATTCGACAACATCTGGCGGGGAATCTCGTTCTTCACTCCTTCGATTCTGTTGTTGTATTCAACGAGGCAAAACTGGAGAACATTCTGATCATTGCACCTTATGTTCGTTTTGAATCAGGCTTCAAAGGCTCGGTTCAAGTGATCGCCAACGAGCAGGTTCTTTGTGAGAAAAACGTTCGTTTGCTCTACCCGTCTACCATTATTCTACATGAAGAAAAAGCAATTCGGGGAGGATTCCCGCGATTCGTTCGATTGGAGGAAGGTGCTCAGGTTTTGGGGGGAATATTACTCAAATCCGATCAACCCAACGGTCGAAACCCCCTACGGCTGGAAATCAATCACGGGCTGGTTGCCGGATTGGTCTACAACACAGGAGAAACCGAACTAAAAGGCTCAGTCATCGGACACGTGTACACTTCTTCCTTTGATTTACAAGCGGGTGGAGGAAAGTATGGAAACTATTTACTGGATGCTACCATTTCCTCCAAACAGCTTCCGAACGAATTCATTTCACCCTTATGGCTCAAGAACCAAAAAGGAACCGAACCGAAAATATTGTCATGTTTTTGAAACAAAAAAACATACCTGCATCAAGTCTTGCCGAAGTAGTCATTGCCATTTCGGTGATCGCCATTTGTATCGGTGTTGCCTCGCTTGTATTTGTGCGATCCACACAATCGACCATGAACTTTCAGGACGTAAAGCGTCAGACGGAAGCTCAATCTGAAATCTGGAAAGGCCTTTTTCTGCAATCGGAAGAACCGGAAGTGCCGGATGAATTGACTCTGAAAGCCGAAGATGCCCCGCTCGATTCAATCGTAGAGATGACCTACTATGGAGACAAGGAAAAACTCATTTGGAAACAAGATTGGTGGCGTGAGAAATAAACGGAAAATACCGGGTTTCACCATTTTTGAAGTGACCGTTGTTCTCGCTATTATGGGAACGATCGTTTCCCTGATTATGATCGCAAGCCTGCGGTTCAATGAGCAGCTCAAACAGACTTCGGTGATTCGACAAGAGTTAAATACTTTCTTCGCATTCCGCTCCAATCTTTGGGATGAATTTTATCACCTTGACTCCGTGAAAACAGTAGGAAATGAACTTCAATTGTTCAGCGATAAACGAGAAATTTCCTACCGGATCAACGACCAGTCCCTCGAGCGTTTTCACCGGGGAGCATGGCGTGCTACAGACCTATCTGCAGAGCGTATTCGAGTGGAAGAAAGCGATGGTACACAGGAAATCGTGTTCGACTTTTTTTGGAAGGGGAGCATCATGACGATGCGTTATTTCTTCAAACCGGACGCAAGGAACAGTATTAACGATTATTTTGCAGAATATGAGTGAACAGAAGAACCTCTTCCAACGTGAGATTTCTCTCGGAAAAACCTTCCCTGATAAGGCCAAGGAGAATTTCTACATGGAATTTTCTTCGCTCCTCAACAGCGGCATTGACATGCAGCGTGCACTCACCATTCTCGTGGAAGAACAAGAGAAAAAGAAGATACTTGAGATTCTGCAGGCCATCCTTGATGACCTTATTTCCGGAAATTCACTCGCTGAATCTCTCCAAAAAACCGGACATTTTTCGACGTACGAATTCCAAAGTATCCGAATTGGTGAAGAAACCGGACGACTTCAGATCATTCTCAATCATCTCGCGGAATATTTTACCAACAAAGTGAAATTGCGCAGACAGTTGATCAGCGTTTTTACCTATCCGGCATTCGTGATTCTCATTACCATTGGTGTATTGTATTTCATGCTCAATAGCGTGGTACCCATGTTCGAGGACGTTTTTAAGCAATTTGGGCAGGAACTCCCCTACCTCACTCAAAAAGTCATTGGACTCTCAAAGCACTTTTCTACCGTGATGCTCTACGTCGTTGGTGCTCTCACCTTGATGGCCGTCTATGGCTACACACAACGCAAAGAGCCCCGCTTCCGCAAATTCACTTCCAACCTGGTGATGCGATTACCCGTTTTCGGACCGTTGATCAAGAAAGTCTACCTCGCAAGAATGTGTCAAAGTCTCGCATTATTGCTTGGAGCCAAAACTCCGCTGGTCAATGCCCTGGAACTCGTGGAGGAAATGATTGGCTTTTTCCCCATTGAAAATGCATTGAGTGAGATTCGAAAAGAAATCATTCGGGGCGGTTCTCTTCATGAAGGGCTGACAAAATTTGCTATTTTTGATAAGCGCTTGGTATCGCTGACCAAAATAGCGGAAGAAATCAATGAGTTGGATACAACTTTTGAGCGGGTTTCTAAGCAGTACCAAGAAAATATTGAGTTCGGAACGAAGCTCATTGGAACGATAATCGAACCATTGATCATTATCATCATTGGACTTGTCGTTGGAGTGATTATGGTTTCCATGTACATGCCTATGTTCAACTTAAGTAATGTGATTAAATGAGACGTTTTACTTACCACACCAAACGAGGACACCTCGATGCATTCTCCCTCGCCGAAATCCTGATTGTATTGGCCATCATGGGAATTTTGATTATGCTCGTAGTTCCCAATCAGGCTGGTGTAGCATCGCGTGCAAAGAGTTTAGAGGCACAGCAAGAATTGAAAATGGTACATACGCTGCAGCATGGGTATCATCTGCAGTTTTCTAAATACTCAAGTGATTTTAAAGAAATCAGCTACATCCCGCACAAGACTGTCCGGGACGGTGGAACAGCAAATTACGAATTGTCGATCACCGAGGCCACACCCGATGGTTTCAAAGCGCGAGCCCAGTCCGTCAGCGATTTTAACGGAGATGGGAAGTACAACATCTGGGAAATTGACCAGGAAGGATCCTTAAAAGAAGTACAACCGGACTAGTGGCATTGGGATTGCTCATAGCGTTTTTGGTCCTGTGTTTTTATCAGGATGTCCGGTACCGGGGTATTCATTGGGTACTTTTTCCCCTCGCAGCGGCTTCATCAGTTTGGTTCAACCTGAGTGAACTCAACCTGTTGACGATTGGAACAAACGTGCTCATTCTTTCCGTAATGATGGGATTGTTGACCGTGTATGTATCTCTGAAATCCGGTAAGCTTACTAACATTACCCAATCACACTTTGCATGGGGCGACATTTTGTTTTTACTGGCAATCGCCCCCCTTTTTTCCATTCAGGTGTTCATCGCATTTATTTCGTTTGGAACATTGATCACCTTGATCATTCATCTCGTTTCAACATCCATTAAACCTCAGGAAACAGTGCCTTATGCCGGATACATGGCACTCGTTGCTATTGCCTACGCGGGATTCAAACCCGATATTGACTTTTTTCTCGCCACCATTTAATGATGACCTCCCAACATATCGACATTTCACCAGAGCTCCAACAGCTCATTCGCTCGGACTTCGCCTGGCATTATCGGGTCCTTCCCAAAAGTCAAAGTGATGAGAGTGTTACCTTTTACATCGACGAGACGATGGATTTGGTTTCTGCACGCGAAGAATTGGAGGCTTTGCTGGGAACGAGTGTTCAACTGGAACCCCAGGGGAAAGAGAACATTCAACGATCGCTCGGAAAGTATTATCGTAACATCAACAATCAGAAAGAGCAACTTCGATTCGATTCGAAAACCGACTTTGTAGACCGGCTCATTCAAGAGGCGAACCGATTGGGGAGTAGTGATATTCACATTGAAATTTATGGTGACCGGGCGCGGATTCGAATTCGTATTGACGGAAATCTGATTCAGCGATTCAGTATTGAAAAACAGGACTACCCGGAGCTTGTTAACAAGATTAAAATTCGATCTAACCTCGACATTTCAGAAAAACGACTTCCACAAGACGGTCGTATCGAATACGATGATTTTGACATCCGAGTCTCAATTCTTCCGACGCTTCATGGAGAGAAGATCGTGATGCGTATTCTTGGACACGATGCTTCTTCGATCAGTTTGGAGAAAGTGGGTTTTTCTCCGGCTGAAAAAACGCATTACCTCAAGGGGGTTCGCAAACCGAATGGAATCATTTTGATCAGCGGTCCAACCGGATCAGGTAAAACAACCACTTTGTACGCCACCCTCAAATTACTCAACGAGGAAAAACGCAACATCGTGACCGTTGAGGATCCGGTGGAGTACACGTTGGAAGGCATCAATCAAGTGCAACTCAAAGAATCGATTGGGCTTACGTTTGCCAGTGCTTTGCGCTCTTTCCTTCGTCAGGACCCCGACGTAATCATGCTTGGAGAGATTCGCGATGGAGAAACGGCTCAAATGGCCATTCGTGCAGCATTGACCGGCCACCTGGTACTGTCTACAATCCATACGAATTCAGCGTGGGGAACGATTTCGCGACTCATTGATATGGGCGTTCCGCCATTTTTACTGGCGAATACGATGAATACATCGGTTGCACAGCGACTCGTACGAAAATTGTGCTCCAACTGTACGATTGAACAAGAGCTTGAACCCAAGGACTGGCCTCAAACCCAATTGAATCAACCCGTTCCGGAATCCGTACACGTACCCATCGGCTGTGACCAATGTCATTACACCGGATACAAAGGAAGGGTGGCGCTTTATGAGGTCATTCCGATCGATCAGGAACTGGCACTGGCCATCAAAGGAAATGAATACAACGTTGCATCGCTGTTAAAGACGCGGAACATTTCCAATCTGGCGCAGCGAGCATACGAAATACTTATACAGGGAACCTCTTCTCTCGAAGAAGTCTACCCATTATTATCAGGATATTGATGAAACAAATTCTTACCATACTTTTTGTGCTGGAGGTTATCTCGACTCCACTCTTCGCACAGAAATATTCGGAGGAGACACTGCGTACTACTCTGGACACGCTTGCCACAAAACACCCGGGCCTGAACAATCAGCTCCAGTTGAACGTGAGCAACCTGCAGCTATCGGAATTGGTGAACTCAGTCGCACTTGAGAACAACCTCAACGTCAGCATTGATCCAGGGTTGAATCAAATGATCTCGTACAATTTCTTTGATGCTCAGGTAAAGGATATGCTTGTGTTTCTCTACTTGAATTTTGAGCTCGAATATGATTTTATTGGAAGCATTGTTTCCATCCGGAAACGAGACAAAGTGGCAGAGCCCGTAGCTGTGAAACCTCCTCGCCAGGTTGATGTTCGTTACAATCCAGCGAATAAGTTCCTCTCCATGAATCTGAAAAACGACACACTTCATCGGGTTGTGGAAGAACTCACAAAAATCTCAGAGCAGAATTTTGTGGTCGACCCCGGGGTTCGGGATAAAATCGTGAACGCCTACTTTTTGAATCGTCCGTATGAGCAAGTCCTTGAAATGTTCGTTCAGTCGAATGAATTACTCGTCGAAAAAATCGACGAGTACTACCGTATATCGGGTAATGTGAAAAGTAAGGACAATCCCAATCCAGACAGACGTCCGGGAACAAATTTCCAGAGCAACCGTAAAAATGGTGATTTGGTCATCACGAAGAACCCTGTGGGTACCGTAGATGTAATGGCGAAAAATGTTGAATTAAACGACATTATTCAGGCTGCTGCGGAAGAAACGGATGTGCACTATGTTCTGTATTCCGCATTGACGGGAAAAGGAAACCTCGATGTGAAAGACGTTCGATTCGACGAACTCGCACAAATGCTTTTCAAGGGAACATCGTTCGGTATCAAAGATCAGGACGGAATCTTCGTGATCGGTGAAGACAAGCAGGAAGGTCTCCGCATAACCGAGATGATTCGTCTGGAAAATCGGACCATCGAATCCGTGAAGGAAGCTATTCCGGCGGATATGCTTCAGGGGCTCGAAGTGAAAGAATTCAACGAGTTGAACGGATTAATCATCACAGGCAGTCAGCGAAAAATATCAGAACTACGAACTTTTATTGAATCCATCGATGTAATTGTACCGATGGTACAGATTGATGTGATGCTCCTCTACTCCAAAAAAGGTTCATCTGTAAATACGGGAATCAAAGCAGGAATCAGTGAAACTCCCGTTGAAACATCCGGTGATATATTCCCCGGTCTGGACATCACAATGGGATCACAATCCATCAACAACCTGCTGAATGCTATCAGCGGCTTTGGGTTCGTCAACCTCGGACAAGTAACGGAAAGCTTTTATGTTTCGCTTTCCGCTCTGGAATCAAACAACATTGTGGAAATTGAGAGTACACCGAAAATTTCAACCTTAAACGGTCATGAGGCCAACATCTCCATCGGGGAAACGACGTACTATCAGGAAACCCAGGTAAATGTCCAGACCTCTGTTACAAACCAGGGAGTATTGCAATCGCAACAATGGAAATCCATCGATGCGAATCTGACGGTTAAAATTCTTCCGTTCGTAAGCGCCGATGAACACGTTACGCTCGGAATTACCGTTGAGCAAGACGCATTCAACGGAGTACAGGGCCCCGGTGCGCCTCCCGATTTGACAACTCGCACATTCGAGTCGACGGTTCGTGTCAAAAACGGGGAGCTCATCCTGTTGGGAGGTCTCGACAGTAAAACGAAGTCTGATGCAGGGTCGGGTGTACCGATCATCTCCAGAATTCCCATTCTGAAATGGCTCTTCAGCAGTCGTCAGAAAGACCGGGAAAAATCAAAATTGCACATTCTCATTCGTCCGATTGTAACCTATTAATGAGTAGATGGAAGAACATATGGAAGCCGCGTAGTCTGGTTGTCATTTTTGCTGACTTCCAGCAGGATTTTGTCGAATTCCGTGCCGGGAAGTTCTCTGTTTCCGATGCGACTCCAATCGAAACGCAATTGTTCGATTCCGTTGAAGAAATCATCAAGAACTTCGGCTCTTCCAAAGCCTACCACCTGCACCTTTCAGGTTCCGGTATTCTTTCAAGAAAAATTGCTGAATCACCTTCGTTTCATCAGGATTTGATCATCAACGGCGATCCGAGTGATTTTTTGTTTACCGAATATACCGATGGAAATACGGTCGCAGTCTCCTTCTGCCGCTCATCCCTGTATGCATTCATCATGACGTCTCTTGAGGAAGCGAAAGCTCACGTCTACGGAATTTCATGTGGCTGGACACCCATCCTGGGGATACTTGAGGATGAATCCGTCACACTTGGAATGCGCATGGGAATGAAGCAGGGATTGATTGCTGCATTTGATCGAGAAGACAAACCTCGAAGCAAAGCAATGTGGAGGGGAGACTCTTACCATTTTCATCAGCTGATGGGAGTTGCAATTGCACACGCCATCCCAGCAACCGAATCACCCCTTGTAACGACAGGCTGGGAAGATCGGGGCGCTAAGCAGGAAAACTTCGAGCAATTTTCCCGATTCAATGCGTTTGGAATCGGAGCAGTTGGAACCATTTTCTTAGCACTGATCATCAATTACTTTTACATCAATCATTTGAACCAGAATATTGCCCAACTTGAGTCTGATCTTTCCACGCACAACGAAAATTTGTCTCTGCTGGAAGGATTGAAAGAAGAGCAAAAACGAAAAGAACAGTTGATTGCCAGCGCTGGTGTGAATTCGCGCCATTTTCTCGCTTTCTACCTCGATAAGATCGGGAAAAGCGTTCCGAAAGATATCACGTTATCGGAAATGTTCCTTTTCCCTGTGGAAGGAAAACTGAAAGACAAACAAAAAGTGGAAGTCAATCAGGAGAAAATCCGCGTTGCCGGATCAACGAAAGGAAATGAAATTCTCGACGATTGGATGGAGGCCATCGATCGGTTGAAATGGGTACATAGCGTCGAGCTCATCAACTATTTGACCAGTGAGGATCAGGCGGAATTTGAATTGGAAATTGTTTTGGTACCATGACATTTTTTGACAAGTACACATACAAGCAGAAAAATTACGCTTTGATGATTCTAGCTGTGCTACTCGTAGCCGTAGCCTACAAACGTGCCTTCAGTACTACGTTCGAAACCAAAGGATATCAAACTGAGCTCGAACAAAAATTAGAACGGGCTTCAACCGCTGATCACGACATTCGTCTTGGGCAAGCGAAACTGGCCCATTTGAATCGAATGCTTGGCGAGGAAAACAACTCTGTGGAGCGAGTTCAGCAAGGCTTCCTGAATTTCTTCGCGCAAAAAGCAGACGGACTTGCTGTTCACGAAGTAAGCGAAGTAATGCATTTTGATCATCCCGACTTCTCGATCAATACACATCGGGTCGTTTTGAAGGGAGGCTACCTGAAAACACTTGACTTTCTATATGCACTCGAAAAGGAATTCCGTTTGGCCAAAGTGCTCAACGTTTCCTTTGAGTTCAAACGTTACAATTCGAATGAGGAAAAATCCCTCTACACAACAATATTGATCCAAAACTACTTGCGATGAGACGATATATCTACTTTATTCCGGTTTTGATCATAGCTGTTTATGGCTGTGAGAAAATCGTTGCCGAAGACATCACGAATGAGACACCGGTGCTCATATTACCCGCTGCAAATGATACCATTAATTTGAATCCCGTACACTTTAAATGGAAAGCTACAGAAGGGGCCACAAAGTACCACCTGGAGATCGTTTCTCCGGGTTTTGCCAACATCTCATCCTACGCACTTGATAGTGTAATCGCAGGAACAGACTTCTTCGTCTCTCTCGATTCAAACGAGTATGAACTGAGGCTAACGGCGCTGAATGGAGGATATGAATCTAAGACTTTGGGGCCTGTTAAATTTTGGGTAGGAGTTCAGCCTTCTCAAACATCCAGCAACGTCGTATTGAACGCCCCTGCGGATCTGGAGTACGTAAATGGCTCCTTTAACAACTCATTTACCTGGCAAAGCCTATCAGGTGCTACGAGTTACGAGATATCCGTTCGGCAGGGAATCACATTCGAAACCGGAACAGTGATTGGTTCACAGAACAATATTGTAACGACCAATTACACAGAGCCTGCAACACTCACCGAAGGGACGTATACCTGGGGTGTTAAAGCGTATTTATCAGGATCAGAAACCCCCTACAGCGTACGAACATTGTACGTAGACGAAACCAGTCCAAACACGGCAATACTGAGTATTCCAACCGATTTTTCGTTTTTAACACAAGGGGTGATTACCTTCTCCTGGAGCAATGGAACCGATCCGGGAACGGTGAACTCTCCGGTAAATTCTTTGCTGGAAATTGCATCGGATAGCGGCTTTACAAATGTTGTGCATTCTTCTGCAATGGTAGGATCAACAGAGGATGTAAACCTCACACCGGGAACCTATTACTGGCGTGTTACAAACACCGATGATGCCGGAAATACCGCTGGCGCCTCGAACACATTCCAATTGACCGTGAATTGATGAAGAATAATCGGGTCATAACCATTCTGCTGCTTGCCGTCGTTGGCTTTATCTGGTATAAGGTATTTTTCCGGGTAAAAGATAGCCTGTTCGCGGAGGATGTAGAAGTGGTTCAACCCAATGAAAGCCAAGATCAATACAAAGCAGTGAAAAGAGATACGGTTCAACTTGCTCTCGACTATCGCGATCCATTTGGTGAGACGGAGCAGCGAATCAGCCTTGGAAAACCTGAGGAACCCAAGCCAAATCCACCTGTGGTCCGAAATCAACCTCCGAAGCCGCAGTTTCAATGGCCGAATATCGAGTATTTCGGAATGCTGCGAAAAACGACTTCCACTGACCCTTTGGCGATCATCGGCATTGACGGGTTCAAACATCACATGCGAAAGGGTGAAAAAGTGTACGATGGAGTCACTATAAAAACAATCGGTCGCGACTCGGTTGTTATTTATTACCAGAAAAAATCAAAAGTCTTCTGGCGGAATTAAGCTCAGAATTTCTATCTCACGAATCCGACTGCCGCCGTTTTACTCGATTGTAGTTCGATCAACACGGGTGCACCTTTGTTTCGATTTTCAGTGTATTGCCGGAACATCACATGAACTAACAATCCGCTCACTCTACCGTTCATCAGCAGTAACTTCAACGCCCACGGGAAAACCTGTACCCAATGCTAATACCGGGAATAGGCCAAAAGTACCCCTGGGGAATCTGAATGAGCGGATTAAACGTGAACATGAATAGAAAGCCGTTGTATCCCTCAAAGCGATAACCGATTACGGGGTACAAATTCACGATCGACTCAGTCTCATACAAGTCAGTTGGCAGTCTGAATCGGACCAGATCCAGAAACGTAATCACCGTTCCGGCTCCCAGCTCAAACTTGGATCGTCTCTTTCCAAACAACCTCGAATACTGAGCATACACAGAAAGATACGGCAACACTTCATGATCGCCTTCCAGGTCATACTTATCGATTTCCTCCTGTGTAAAATTGGTCGTCTCGTGGTGATTCCAGCCAACTCCTCCTGAAATTCGATTCGAGAGATTCACACCCCATCCACGTTCGTAGTTCGGAGAAAAATACCCTCTTCCTGCCAATTCGATGTAAATCGCATGCTTTCGCTCAACTGTGTCATTCTTTTGGGCAACAACTCCCAGCGGAAGCAGAATCAACACTGCAATACGTATCGCTAATTCCATGTAACGAAACTAGAGAGACAACCCAATGCATAAAATGATGTGCGTCAGCGTTTTTCATGCTACTTGTCATCGGTTCATTTCCCTTAAAAATTCGGGAGCAGCATGATTATGAGTGGGGATGAAGAAATTGGAATCAGCACATTCAATTCAAACACCATCCCGTGAAAGGTCCTCTTCCGAATGGGAAAAGACGCTTTTCGTACTCGCAGTGATTGTTTTGCCGAGCCAGATAAAGAGCAACAATGTTGGGCTATAATTCGCCAAAACTCATTTTTATCCGTAGTTTTGGCGAACTATAAACAGATTGTTATGTCGAATATTGTAGGAAGAATAGCCGAGAAAACCTTGCTTAAAGAGGCCTTTGAGAATAACAAGTCTGAGTTGATTGCACTTTATGGACGAAGAAGAATCGGCAAAACTTTCTTAATCCGTGAATATTACAATAAGAGCATCGTTTTCGAAGTAACAGGATTGTATGGCGGAAGTATGAAGGACCAACTTGAGAACTTCACTAAGGAAGCCCAAAAAAGAACTACGAATGATGAATTGAAGACGCCAAATTCATGGCTTGAAGCGTTTACTCAATTGGAAGCGTACTTGAACTCGCTGAAAGGAAAGAGCAAGAAAGTGGTTTTCATTGACGAATTTCCGTGGATGGCCACAGCAAAATCAAAATTTTTGATGGCATTCGAGAACTTCTGGAACACATACTGCACCAAAAGGGATGATGTTATTGTGGTGATCTGTGGTTCTGCAGCATCCTATATGGTTCAAAAAATCATTCATAATAAAGGTGGCCTTCACAACCGAATTTCTCGCAAGATTCGATTGCTACCATTTAACCTGAATGAAACAGAGTTATTCCTGATTAAGAGCGGGATTAAATATACCCGCTATGATATCATTCAGGTTTACATGGCACTTGGCGGAGTTCCTCATTACTTAGAAAAGTTGAACAAAGGGCTGAGTGTTCCCCAAAACATTGACGCTCTCTGTTTTAGCAAGGATGGAGTCTTGAATGATGAATTTAATCAGTTGTACGTTTCTTTATTTGATGACTCTGAGCGCCACATGAAGGTAATCAGAACACTGGCAGGAACCAACAAAGGACTCACAAGAAATGAATTAATTGGGAAAAGTGGACTCCCTTCAGGTGGCGATTTCTCCTTAAAGCTTAAGGAACTCATGGAATCCGGGTTCGTAACGGAGTACCCTTATTACCAGAACAAAAAGCAACTTACGCTGTACCGTTTGTCAGATGAATACCCCAGGTTCTACCTCAAGTTTATTGAAGGCAATAAGCATGGTGGCGAAGGAACATGGCAAAGGCTCAGCAACACCCAATCATATACCTCTTGGTCAGGGTTTGTGTTTGAAACATTATGCCTGAAGCACATTCATCAAATCAAGAAATCATTGCGTATTGATGCCATTTATTCAACGAATAGCAGCTGGTTCAATGATAATGCACAGGTAGACCTTCTGATAGATCGAGACGATAATGTTATGAATTTGTGTGAAATGAAGTTTTACAATGCTCCTTATACGATTGATAAGAAGTACTATCTCAATCTGAAGAACAAAGTATCAGAACTGCAAAAAGAGACGAATACGAGGAAGAATGTTTTCATCACCATGGTGACTACTTATGGAGTTAATGAGAACGAATACAGCAAAGAATTGGTTCAGAACAGCCTGGATATGGATGCATTGTTTGTTGAATAACTATACCCCGCCAAAACAACATGAAATACGCAGTTTTGGCGAACTATACAATAGTGAACTCCATTTGATTGAATCCTTAGCTGCGAATTTCTTTCCCAAACTAAGTGGAATTATCGTCTGGCGTTCAACGGAACGAAAGCTCACTTAAGCATGATGTAATGAGTCGATCCTTAAAAAGGAATTTTCGCAATCCTAAAAAAGGTGATTTGTCATCTAAATGGCTCATAAGATCCGTTTTTGTGACATCCTTAAACGATCAATGGTTTCGTTGACGCGTATTTTGCAAGAAAATCAGCTATATCCGCCAAAAACCCTGCAATTTTGCCCCTAAAAAATTGGACCAATTCCCTCTAATGGTAGGTGTTGCAGGATTTTTAAGGAGCGACTGTTTAGTGAAGAAGAAGCGGCTGTATACTGCGCAAACGAATAGGAAGTAAAAACGGGACAAACTCCAATCATCAGAATTTGTCCCGCTTTGTACCCGCAATGATTGCATTGTCGAACCAAGTTGACTGATATTAATCATTTTTCAATTAAAGCATTTTAGTCTACTTTGTAAATATGAAACGTTGTCTACTTCTTTCTTTGTTTTTGTTCGCTGGAATCACTACTTCTTTTGCGCAAAATAACTATCGAGCCTTTCTCGGAATTCAACCTTCTATCACTGTAGAACCATTCTATGACAATGGTGAGTTAGATGTTAATGTTATTCCTATAGTATTAGAATTACCAATCGGAAATAGAATGGATTTCAGAGTGTTACCATTAATGAACTATCACGTAGGTGGTGACGAACAGGGGCTCAGCGATGTTGGTTTTTTCACTGTCCTTCCTATTTTCTTTAAATCCCAAGAGGAATCACCTTATCCTTTTGGTTTTTATGCTGGTCCTGTTCTGGGACTTGGCAGGAACTTTATTAACGACCATTACACGACAACATTAGCTGTTGAGCCAGGTTATTTTTTTGAAACAAAAAAGAGATTCTCAATCAGTTTGGGTCTTCAACTTGGCGGTTCATTTTTCGCTTATGATGCTAAACCAAACAAATGGGTGTTTCACTGGGGGCCAAAGGTTAGTTTCGGTTTCTGGTTAGGTAAACCAAACCAATAATGCGATTGAAAACTAAAACTAGATGGAATGTAGAACTGTTGTTAATGCGTAAATCTGGATTTTTTCCACAGTTCTTCCACATTTTATTCCACAGTTTCAGAGCTTCTTCCCCAAACTAGTGGAGTTACCGTCTGACGCTCAATGGAATGAAAGCTCAACTTAATCACGACTTAATTATTATTGTATCTCATTGTACTTTAGTTTATTATTTGTACAATTGCATTAAA
Source organism: Crocinitomicaceae bacterium (assembly GCA_030830385.1). Lineage (GTDB taxonomy): Bacteria > Bacteroidota > Bacteroidia > Flavobacteriales_D > Crocinitomicaceae > UBA4466. Next base: position 15,691 of record JAURNA010000327.1, read on the forward strand.
TAATAATAATTACACATCACTAAATAATAACAAAAATACAACATTAAATAATAATAACAGAACAGCGTTTAATAATAAGATAAACACAATCAAATGGCAACGCCCGGAGAGAAATTAGCAGAATCATTAGAAAAACTGAAGGAACTACAAGACAGTGGTGTTGTAGGGATTAAGGCAGATGATCTTTCACGTGTACACAGAGAAAGGCTGGTTGTCAATGGATTTATTCGCGAAGTGATTCGTGGATGGTACATTGTTGCTCCCCATGATGAACAACAGGGAGATAGTACCTCTTGGTTTACCTCTTTTTGGGGATTTTGCTCACGCTATTTAGAAGATCGCTACGAGGAAGAGTATTGCATTTCAGCTGAACAGTCATTGCTTATCCATGCAGGTAACACTTCTGTACCACATCAGCTTATTATTCGATCAACGAAAGGGAATAACATGCCTGTTGAACTGTTATTCAAGACATCCTTGTTTGTGATGAAATCAACGCTACCCGATAAGGCAGAGATTGAAACAAAAGAAGGTGTACGCATGGTCAACCTCCCTTCTGCAATTATTCATTCACAACCGTCTTTGTTTCGTACCAATCCAACAGACGTCCGGACAGCCTTATTGTTGATTCGTGATGCATCTGAATTATTAGGGATGTTGTTGGATGGAGGACATTCGACCATAGCTGGAAGATTGGCAGGTGCTTATCGTAATTTGGGACAAGAAAAAATTGCCAATGAGATTCTGAAGACTATGAAATCTGCGGGCTATGATATTAGAGAAGCAGATCCTTTTGAAGAAGAAACTCCAATTGCATTAGATACGCGTGAAAAGTCACCTTATGTGAACCGCATTCGTTTGCTATGGCATGAAATGCGAAAAGAAGTTATTGCTGTCTTTCCGAAACCTCTTGGACTTCCAGCGGATATTGACGGCTATATTACAAAGATGGAGGAAATCTATACTACGGATGCTTATCACTCTTTGTCGATTGAAAAATACCGTGTAACTCCTGAATTAATTGAGCGTGTACGATTGGGAGCATGGGATGCTAAGGAAAATGAAGCCGACCGACAACAAAAAGATGCCATGGCAGCCAGAGGTTATTGGCAAGCCTTTAATGCAGTGAAAGAAAGCATTAAAAAGATATTGAAAGGAGAAAATGCAGGCGCCATTGCTGATCAGGAACATGGTGACTGGTACCGTGAATTATTTGCTCCAAGTGTGAATGTTGGAATTTTAAAACCTTCCGATTTAGCAGGATATCGCACCAATCAAGTTTATATCGGAAAGTCGAAGCATACGCCTATCAACAAAGAAGCGATAAGAGATGCCATGCTGGTACTTTTTGAGTTGTTACAAACAGAAGAACATGCAGGTGTTCGAGCTGTTTTAGGACATTTCATTTTTGTATTTATTCACCCCTATATGGATGGTAATGGAAGAATGGGGCGTTTTCTGATAAACGTTATGTTGGCTTCGGGTGGTTATCCCTGGACGGTTATCCCGGTAGAGGAAAGAGAACGCTACATGGAAGCTTTAGAGGCTGCCAGTGTGGATCAGGACATTAAACCTTTCGCGGAGTTGGTGGCTTGGTTGGTGGAAGAAGGGATGAAGGGGAAGCCTGTGGCAAAGGTTAATTAATAAAGAGTCTTTAAGAACAACTCATCAATCGGTAAACTCTTCTTGCAAAACACCAATTTTACTTAGAAAACCCTCTCCAATAAGCACAGGAACGTATTTTAAGCTACCAATTAGATTATCTGGATGGCGAAATAAAAA
>JAURNA010000328.1 GCA_030830385.1 Crocinitomicaceae bacterium
CGGATTCATTTCGGGCAGCTATGATGATGCTTAAAGGGGGTGTTTGGTTGCTTTTCGGCTCTTGCTTTTCTGTGTGAAAGGAAACCCGGCTAAAAATTCCGGTCAGGAAGAGAAGCTGAATGAACGCGAATGCGCCAAAACACAAAAAAAGATAGGTTACCGGCGAGGTAAAATCAAAATCCGGAATGTATGCGTTCATGATTACAAATTTCCGAACAAAGATGGCATGTATTCAAGACTCAATCGGGTACTTTTCAACATTTTTTTACAATTGCTTGATCGCCACAATGTTCTTCGACCCCCGGCGCAGTACTCGGTTGATTGTGCTTTTGATCCAATTGTTGTTCATCGGATAAATGGAAAAACCGAATTCGTTCAATAGTTCCAAATCGGCGCGGGTGAGAAACGGGGTGAAATCCCGAATGCCAATGGGTTTCCCTTCGGCTCGCAGGTAGTTTTCGATTTTTTGATAGCTGGCAAGAACCTTATCGGGATCTCTCGGAAGAGAAAGCCCGATAACAAAGAGCGTGCCTCTGGGTTTCAATATCCGATGGACGTGTTTCAGGAGCTCACGCTGATCATGATATGGAAAGCAATAGTTGAGAACAATGCCGTCGAATGAAGCTTCTGCAAAAAGAGGTTGGGACGTGTCCATCAGTAACGAGGTCCATATATTCGTATAGTGTTGGTTGGATCCGAGCCCGTCGTGTTCATCCCTGAATTCAGAAATGGCCGTTACCGAGTGACCTTTGTCGACCAGTCGGTTGGATAACCACCCATTCCAGGAACCGTAATTCAGTATCGTGCTGGGTGATGCAGGAAGATTGTTAAGCATCCATTCCCATTCCTTGCGCCGAATGTTCCATTGATGTGTATTTTCCCCTATGTAGGGTGTTTGTGGCAAGAGCTCAGTAGGGATGGGAGAATTGTGGATTCGCTGATAGTTTTCAACTCCCTCCAAAAATGGATAAAGAATCTCACCGAAGGATTCTGAAATGAGATGGTAGACGCCATTTTCTTTGGGGAATGAATGCCCGGATTCACATTGGGCATATGTGTCCGACAGTTGAACGATCGAATTGCAGTTCGGGCATAGAATTTCACTCATGGAAACAAGATAGAAATTTCGAAGGGTTTCGACGTACGGAAATCGCCTGGGATTTCCGTTATCTTTGCACGGATTTTATATGCATTTTGACCTTCTTCATACCGACAGTAAGTCCAAGGCGAGAGCCGGAGAGCTGCACACTGATCACGGCACAATTCAAACCCCGATTTTTATGCCGGTGGGAACGGCGGGTTCCGTTAAAGGTGTTCATCAACACGAACTGAAACACGATGTAAACGCCCAGATCATTTTGGGAAACACCTATCATTTGTTTTTGCGTCCGGGAACCGAGGTGTTGAAAGAAGCCGGCGGATTGCACAAGTTCATCAACTGGGATCGACCCATTTTGACAGATAGCGGAGGTTACCAGGTGTACTCGCTTTCCGGAAGTCGAAATTTGGACGAAGAGGGTGTGACTTTTCAGTCGCACATCGACGGCAGTCGTCACAAGTTTACACCAGAACGGGCCATGGACATTCAGCGCTCCATCGGCGCAGATATCATCATGGCATTCGACGAGTGCACACCCTATCCATGTGAATACGATTACGCGAAGCAATCCATGCACATGACGCATAGGTGGTTGAAGCGCTGTTTTGCGCAGTTTGAAAAGAATGAACCAAAATACGGATATGATCAGGCCTTATTCCCGATTGTACAGGGAAGTGTTTACAAGGATCTGCGAACCGAATCGGCAGAAACCATTGCCAGTCACGATGCAATTGGAAATGCAATCGGAGGTCTTTCTGTGGGCGAACCGGACGAGGAATTATACTGTATGACGGATCTTGTCTGTTCGATTCTTCCCACGGAGAAGCCGCGCTATTTAATGGGGGTGGGGACACCGGTGAACCTGCTCGAGTGCATTGCCATGGGCGTAGATATGTTCGATTGCGTAATGCCCTCCCGAAATGCGCGTCACGGAATGCTGTTTACTTCTGAGGGAATCATCAACATCAGGAACAAAAAGTGGGAGCGTGATTTTTCGCCGATTGATCCGTATGGTGTTTCATGTGTGGATCATTCCTATTCGAAAGCCTATCTGCGTCACTTGCTCCGCGCCAAAGAGAATCTTGCCATACAAATCGCCACATTGCACAATTTATCCTTCTATTTATGGTTAGTAGGTGAGGCACGGCAGCGAATCCTGGACGGAACGTTTGTTGAATGGAAAAATGCCATGGTGCCAAAATTAAATACACGGCTGTAGATGTTCAGCATCATCGATCGATATATCATCCGTAAGTTTCTCACGACTTTCCTGTTTATGCTGGGCGTGATCATGATTCTTTCTGTGGTATTCGACGTTGCGGATAAAATCAATGAATTTGTGCGTTTGGGGGCAACTGCTCACCAGATCATTTTCGATCATTATGTGAATTTCGTGATCCTCTACGCGAATATGTTTTCACCACTGATCATCTTTATTTCTGTGATTTGGTTTACCTCCAAAATGGCGCAAAACACAGAGATTATTCCTATTTGGAATAGCGGAAGATCATTCGGTCGGTTTGTTCGTCCTTACATGATCGCAGCAACCGTTTTGGTGATTCCGGCACTGTTGTTTAATCATTTCCTGGTTCCAAATGCCAACAAGGTACGGCTCGCTTTCGAAGAAAAGTACTATTGGAACAACATGTATGTGGAAGATTATCACGCCGAATTCCCGGGAAATCAGGTGGTTTATTTTTCGAGCTATTCGTCAGATACCCGGGATGCCAGTGATTTTATCGTAGAAGATTGGGATGAGGAAGGAAATTTGGAAAGCATTCTAAAGGCAAAATCGGCAAGGAATAAGGAGGGAACCAAAGAGTGGGTTCTGAGCAACTATTATGAACGGGTGATTGAAAAGGATAAAGATGTCATCAGCCAGGGATTGAAAAAAGATACAACATTTCAATTTTCTGTAGATGAAATGGCTACGCGTGACAACGTTGCTGAATCCATGAATTATTTTGAAATAAAGGAATTTATCGCCCGGGAAAAGGCAAAGGGTTCGCCGCGAATACCGCGCTATGAAATTGTTCAGTATGAACGCACAGCGCTTCCGTTTTCGACCTTCATTTTGACCATCATCGGGCTTGCGGTAGCCAGTCGGAAAAAACGGGGTGGAATCGGAATGAACATAGCCATCGGAATCTTTTTCGCCTTTGGATTCATATTCGCAATGCAGGTGACATCCGTTTCGGCGATGAATTTGGGCTTTCCTGCCTACATTGCCGTTTGGATTCCCAATTTGATTTTTGGAACCATTGCTTACTTCATGTATCGTAGGGTGCAACGCTAAAAAGGCTCCATCCTTGGATGAAGCTCCTCATCGTGCATGCAATGCGTCTCATTTCACCGCAAGACGATTTCGTAGCATTTTCAGACAATATACGCGCCGGAAGGAAGGACACAGTGATCCATGCAATTCATCAGATTTGGAAGTAAGTAAACAGCTGTAGTTGCATTACAACTTTTGAACAATCAATGAAACGGGCGGGTCACAGGAAAAAGTGCCTCGTTCGCTCGAAATTCCAAACCCAAAAAGGATACAGGTGCACGAACTATTCCACCCACATTAATTTGTCCTTTGTTACTTTCATTCTGGCAAAACCAAAGGTAACAATTACGTTTTCTCCGGACATATCTTCGACCTGACCCGTCTGCCGTGTTGAGATTAATTTCACCCTGGAACCAACCTTGATTTTGTCGCGTCTGTATGGGTCTTTTTGAGGAGTTACTTGCTTCTTAACATGGTTTTTTTTGATGGTCTGTTGCTTCTCCTTTCTGGTTTTGACCTTTTCCTCTTCAATTTTTGACTTTTCTCTGGCGAGGAAGGTTCGGATATCTTCCATCAAAGGATCGTTGATGGTTTTCTTTTTGGAACGAAGCGCATATCGGTCTACGAAGCCCTGCATTTTTTTCCCCAGTTGAATCCATTTGTTGTTGGACTCCGCACTCGAGCGAAAGGATTTGAGTTTTCCCTCGTATTCGGATCGTTTTTCTTCAAATTCTACCCGTCGCGATTCGGCCAGTGCCTGGGCTTCGATGTGCTCTTTGTTGAGTTTGTTCAGGTAGTTCTTTTCCTTCTGCAATTCGGTGAGAAGACGATCCATTTTGACCTTTCGATCGTCGAGTTTTTGTTTGGCCTCCTCGATGATTTCCTTTGGTATTCCATTGATTTCGGCAACTTCGAAGGTAAACGAACTTCCGGGCTGCCCGGACGAAAACACGTACAGTGGATCCAGTGTTTCTGCATTGAAGAGCATACAACCATTTACGGCGTTGCGCAATTGATCGGCTTTCAATTTGATGTTGGCGTAATGGGTGGTAATCACTCCGAAACACTTCTTGTTGTACAGCCACTCGAAAATGGTTTCGGCCAGTGCCCCACCCAAATCAGGATCAGAACCGGTTCCAAATTCATCGAGTAATAATAGTGTGTTGCGATTCGCGACTTCCAAAAAGGTATTCATCCGTTTCAGACGGTATGAGTACGTACTCAGTTCATTCGCAATCGATTGATTGTCACCGATGTCGCTCAATATTTTCTGGAAAACGCACATCACACTGTTCTCGTGAACAGGAACGAGCAGCCCGCACTGAAGCATGACCTGAAGCAGTCCAATCGATTTTAATGTAATGCTTTTTCCTCCCGCATTTGGGCCCGATATCACCAACATTCTCGAGAATGTGTCCATGCTCACTTTTTGAGCAATGGTTGGTTTTTTCTGAGCGTCATTGTTCGAGCGAAGAATGGGATGATATGCATCGATCAACTCAATGGTTCGCTCATCGGATATTTGGGGGAGATACCCCTCCGTTTTAAGCGCCAGTTTGGATTTAGCATTGATAAAATCGAATTCGGTGAGCAACTGCTGATACGATGAGATCAGCCCGATATGCTCCAGAAGTTCCTTTCTGAGAACCTGAAGAATACGAAATATCTCTTTGCGTTCATCGTCCAGCAAGAGTTCAAGTTCGTTATTTAACGGAACGTTTACCTGTGGTTCGATATAGGTTAAACTTCCTGTTTTACTGGAACCGACAACCGTTCCTTCAATTTTTCTTTTGTGCTGCGACAGAATCGTCAGAACCCGACGTTCGTTGAGAAATGTTTCGCGGGTTTCTCCGAGTACATTTGCCTTCTGCAATCGACGCATCTCCCGATCAAAGTTTCGATTGATTTGTTTGCGAACGGAACGAATTGAATTTCGAATGTCAAGCAAAGCATCCGACGCATCGTCACGAACCGCACCTGATCGATCAAAAACACGCTCGATTGCATCCGTAATTTCTTTCGTATAATAACACTGCGATGTCAGTTCGTGCAACAATGGAAAATCTTCTTCGCGTTTATCGAAAAAATAGATCAGTGCGTTTACCAATGTGGATGCCCGGTGAATGCGCATAAATCCTTCAAGACTAATCGAAGCATTGTGGATAGGAAGCAGTTTAATTTCCGGCTCGATCTCCTCGTATTCCAGAGAAGGAAAGATTTCGCCTTCTCGTCGAATTTGAACAAGTTCAAAAAGCGTGCTCAATTCCGACCGAATAGATTCAATGTTCGAACGTGGAATAAGACCCTGTATTCTCGATTCTGCAGTTGGGCCCATTGCATACTCAGCCAGCCAGCCTCAAATTATTGGAAATTCAAGATCGGTGAGCGTTTGGA
>JAURNA010000329.1 GCA_030830385.1 Crocinitomicaceae bacterium
ACAGCTTACTTCAATTGCGTTCCATTGCCCGAATTGATTACATGCTTGTGCATGGTGTTCCCCATGTAATCGAGGTAAACACGACACCCGGGTTTTCGCACGCGAGTATTGTTCCGAAAATGATTGAATGTCAGGGAATAAGCATTACTGAATTCTGGAAGCAAATTCTGGAAGCTGAACTGGATTAGTTCGCTGCAATCGAGTTGAAAACACGTTCCATTCTATCAACCAACGTTGATGAACTGCATACGGCATCATTCACAATGAGGGCAAATGCGTACGTTTTTCCCGACCGGGCATTGATGTATCCGGCATAACTCTTTATACGTGTCATCGACCCGCTTTTGGCGATCATTCGTCCATGTGCTGCCTGGCCTTTGCAAATGTTGCGCATGGTTCCATTTTCACCTGCTACAGGAAGTGATTTTTTGAATCGCTCTGCATTCGTGCTTTTGTGCATAGCCTTTAATAAACCAACGAAATGTGCGGCAGAAATGGCGTTCATTCGGGACAGTCCGCTGCCATCATTCACGTGAATTCCATGGGTGTTGAATCGAGTCGACCAGTAATTCTCAAGCACGCTAAGACCTGAAGATGTGGACCCGTTACCGGTTTGATGGTAGCCGGAAAGGCAAACCAAATGCTCAGCAAACAAATTGATACTTCGGAAGTTCGTCTGATCAATGATTCTTCCTACAGTTTCACCTTTGTGCGTGACCAGTAATGTTCGATCCGAGTAGGTAGCATTTGAACTGTTCACACCAAGGATTCTTCCCGTGGTTATATCCCCTGTTACCTCAATTCCTTTTGCATTTAAAACCTTCAAGAACTCATGAGCAAACTGTCGTTCAGGGTCAGGCAAACTTCCTTTTACGATAAAAGACGATGTTCCCGCAGGGAGCGTTCCGGTTGCAAATCGATCCATGGAATAGGGCGCGCCATAAATGTATGCGTTGTCTCCTTTTTGAGAAGAGGCTTGTACGTAATTTGTAAAATTCATCCCGGGAACTTCAGGGGATATAGAGCGAATTGACGTTTTCGCCCCAAGCACTGATGGAACGAGAAAATTAAAGGTTAACAGGTTATCGTAAATGGTCAAACCGGAAGGTCCGGCGCCGTAATAATTCCCCATGTCTACCCAACTCCAGCCATTCGGAGCGCCCAGGTAACCGAATTCAGATGCATCTGCGATAAGGCGCCCGTCAATTTTCGTAATTCCCCGGGTAAGCAGGCTATCGGCCCATTGTTCCAGAAACAGCGAACGTACACTTTTGGACACGTAATATTGGCTGCCAAGGGAAGGATCGCCTCCGCCTCGAATCCAGAGATCACCCGTTAAAACACCGGATGCATCAATCGTGCCATCGTGGTACAGACGAGTCCGGGCCCTGTAATCTTCTCCCAACACCTCCAATGCCGTGGCCGTTGCAAAGAGTTTCGCGGTGGATGCCGTTGGCATGGTGCGATTGGGATCATGCGAAGCCAGTACAGTTCCGGTTTCCAAATCAATCACTTGAAAACTAACACTTGCCGTCTGCATATCGGCATAGGAGGTGAAGGCATCAATGGATTTCTGAACGTTGTTCTGACCGAGAACTTCTGCAAAGAGAAGCAATGCGAAGAAGCTGGAACTTATTATCTTCATGGCACTTTTACGATAAAGTTGACAAACTATCCGCAATGTGCGTGCCAAACGGAGAAAACTTTTGAACAAGAGCGTGATCAAAGAAAAGATTGGAATGGAAGGAAAACACCGAAAAATACGCGTTTTACGAATCATCAATCGGTTCAACATCGGCGGTCCTACGTACAACGCTACATTTCTGACGGCATTTTTAGGAGATGAGTTTGAAACGCTATTGATTGGCGGATTGCCGGAAAAGGGAGAATCGGATTCGCTGTATATTGCTGAAAAATATGGTGTGGAGCCCGTTTTACTGAAAGAATTGGTGAGGACCCCGAACCTTGCAAGTGACCGTAAAGCCTACAAGCGAATCAAAGAAATTATTCGCGAGTACAAACCAGACATCGTGCATACGCATGCATCGAAAGCGGGTGCTTTGGGACGGAAAGCGGCAGCATCCTGTGGAGTTTCGGTGATTGTTCATACGTTTCATGGTCATGTGTTTCATTCGTATTTCGGTCGGGTCAAAACAGCACTGTTCAAACGAATAGAGCGAAGTCTGGCGAAGAAGTCAACCGGAATTATTGCGATTTCTGATCAACAGAAACAAGAATTGTCCGCGGAACACAAGATTTGTCATGCAGATAAAATCAAAGTCGTACCTTTGGGATTTGATCTCGAGCCTTTTCATACCAAGCGATTGGAAAAAAGAGAAGAGGTTAGGACGAAGTACGGCCTGAACGAAAATGACATTGCTATTGCCATCGTTGGGCGATTAGCTCCGATCAAAGATCATGGATTTTTTTTTGATGCGATAAAACGTGTTTTGTCTGAAACTTCACAGTCAATTCGGGTTTTCGTTGTGGGAGATGGGTTCGAACGCGCACACATTGAAGCGCTCACCAGAGAAGTAAATGACGAATTCGGTGAAGTCGTTCAGATGACTTCCTGGATCAAGGATATTGGAGAATTCAACGCCGGAATGGACATTGTTTGCCTGACTTCCCGAAATGAAGGGACGCCGGTGAGCTTAATCGAAGCACAGGCCGGTAATATTCCGGTTGTTACTACGGACGTTGGTGGTGTACGCGACATCATCGACGATGGACAAACAGGCTTCGTTGTACCTGTGGGAGACCTCGAAAAATATGCTCAGGCAGTGCTGGAACTGACGGAAAATCAAAAAAAACGCGAAAAAATGTCACAAAATGGATGGATCTTCGTACACGATAAATTCCATTACAATACGTTGGTGAAAAATATGACGTCATATTATTACGAATTACTCAAGAACGACCAAAAATGAGACGCTTTACATGGCTTTATTTCGGATGGACTGTATTGCTGCTTAGCACTTCAGGTTGTGGTGTGAATAGTAATGTTATGTTTCAGGAGGCAAAAGGTGCGGAAGTGAAAGATTCTATCCCCATGGAACCGTTGGAAGATTATCGCATTTCCAGAGATGATAAAATCACCTTCCTCATGAGAACCAATGATGGAGAGCAG
>JAURNA010000330.1 GCA_030830385.1 Crocinitomicaceae bacterium
GAAACGACTTGAGCTGCAATACGGTGGCGCGGCATCGTTCCGTATTTACGAAGACAAGGGCAAGGTAATCGCACAAATACAATTTGACAATGAGAGAATTCAGGACGGTAATCATTGACGACGAGCGTCTCGCGCGCGAGGAGTTGAAACGCATGGTTGAAGAATACACCGAAATTCAAGTGATTGGTGAGGCTCAGAATGGGGATGAGGGAATTGAAAAGATCAACGAACTTACCCCGGATTTAATTTTTCTGGATGTGTCCATGCCCGGAATGACCGGATTTGAGATGCTGAAGAAGCTGGACGAGATTCCGCACGTTATCTTTGTTACCGCTCACCATGAGCACGCGCTTGATGCCTTTGAAGTTCACGCTGTTGATTACATTACCAAACCGGTTGATCAGGCGCGATTGAGCGATGCATTGGAGCATTTGCAGCACAAAGAAGAGCAAGATTACGAATCGGCGGAACCCAAGGGAAACCGCAAGGAGAGAACGTTGACAATTACGGATCGGGTCTTTATCAAAGACGGAGAGAAGTGCTTTTTCGTAAAACTCGCTGATGTTCGTATGATGGAGTCCGACGGTAACTATGTCAAGATTTATTTCGGCAACAATCGTCCGTTAATTCGGCGCTCGCTGAATAGCCTTGCGGCTCGTCTTGATCCCGAATATTTCTTCCGTGCGAATCGAAAATTCATTGTGAACCTGGAATGGATTCATCGCGTCGAAAACTGGTTCAACGGGGGGCTACAAGTAGAACTCAAAGGGGAGAAGGCGGAAAAGATCGAGATTTCCCGGCGTCAGGCCATTCGATTCAAAGAAATGCTTAGTCTTTAGGCTTCAGGAGAGTAATTTTTTCCTTCTCGATTCGAATTAATCGCTGTTTGTACAGGTTCCCAATTGCCTGCTTGAATGTCTTTTTGCTCATTCCAACGGCTTCACGAATCACATCGGGATGGCTTTTGTCTCCAATGGTAAGGCTTCCTTTGCGTTGAAGAAGTTCAAGAATTCGCCCTGACGAATCTTCGATCCGGGCTCTGCCAGGAGGCTCCATGCGCAGGTCCAGCTTTCCGTCTGGCCGGGTATTGTAGACGTATGCCTTTCTGCGTTGTCCCGGCTTAAGCGGTGATAGGATGTCACTATGGTAAATCATTCCGTCAAACCGATCGTCTACAATGACTTTTTGCCCAAGTTCGGTGGCATCACAAATCAACACATCGATGGCTTCGGAAGGGTCGTATTCGACTTCGCATCTCTGAAGATGTTTCATCGTTTTTGTGGTTCCGTACAAACGATTCGTGGCTTCATCCAGACAGAGACAAACGAGATAGAACCGATCCATTTCCAACCGAAAACGTTGCTCTTTGAACGGGATCAACAAGTCTTTTTCCAATCCCCAATCCGCGAATGCACCGAACATCCCTACATCTTTGATTTTCAGGTATGCAAATCCATTCAGCTTAATAAAAGGATGTAAGGTTGTTGCGATTAAACGATCTTCGGAATCCTTGTATAAAAACACCTCGAGTTCGTCGGAAATTTCAGCACCTTTCGGGACGTATTTATTGGGAAGAAGTACTTCGTTATCATCGGCATCAATCAGGTACGCTCCGTTGTCCGTGAATCTGGAAACAGTGAGCTCGTTCGTTTCTCCTATGCGCATATTAGAAATAGAGGGCGGACGCCAGTTTCGAATTTACAATCATTACAGGCAGGCCGACTTTGTTGGTAATAAGAATTTGCGCAAATTTATCAAATTGTGGCAAAAGGCTTTCAGAATGGTAGGCAAAAGCGATCATATCAATTGCATTTTGTTTGCAAAAGTTAATGATTTTGCTTCGATAGCTACCCGATTGTTTCATAAGAGTCACATTGGGCTCAATCCCCCGATCTTCGTATTCTTTCTTGACAATGGATAGACGGGTTTTCAATCGATTGTTCAAAATTTCATCTGTCTGCTTTTCAGCGAGAATATAGATTTCAGCTCCAACGATGTTTGCCATATCACCTGCAATATTGACAATCTGTAAGCTTTCTTTCGTGAGGTCAATGGGAACAACAATGCGCTTAATGTCCTTGATGGGCGTATGCTTCTGTACGATCAGGAACGGGCATTCTGCACTTGTAACCACCTTCATGGCGTGACTGCCGAACAGAGACTGCATTCCTCTCATTCCATGGGTTCCCATTACAATCAACTGAGTGCGATCTTCTTTGGCGATCTTTCCAATATCACTAAAAATGGATCCTTGTTTGGCCTGAGGGATTAATTCGACTCCGGGTGGGATCACTGTATTCTTTATTACTTCTTCCAACCTGCCTTGTGCGGCCATGGCTTTCTCTTTGCTGACTGCTAAATGCAATAAACAGATTTCAGTTTGGACACGCTTGCCCAAAAACAGTGCAAACTCCAATGCGCGATTGGAAATCTCTGTAAAGTCCATCGGGACCATGTAATGGTTCTTGCTCATGATAAAGCCTTTATCTAAAGCTACTAAATTTCAGGTTAGAATAAAAATGACACTTGAAGGAACTGTTAACAATCTGATGTTCACAGCACTCCAGAGAGCATTGCTAGCGGTGTTTTCGCTTTCTGCGTTTTTTGTTGCCTTCAATTGTCACAGACATGTCACTTGGATCGCGTTTGTCCCTTGATCTGAATAATCGGATTTTCTTCTTTTCCTTTGGTTCTGCTGAAGTTGCATTCCCGTCTGCATCAGGCAATACTGCAACGTGAACACTTCCTCCCGCCGGTGCGTTAGCATCGGATGGATCTTGCCAATCCGAATTCATTTTCTTTTGAACCAATTCGCCGGTTTTCGGATCCATAACCGTTACGTACTGATCTTTTTCCGACTCAGGGTTGACGCCGATAACATCTTCGTACAACACCCATTTCTCGTCTTCAAACTTGAGCGCGTCGTAGGAAAGGTCAGGGCAATAGAACGATGGAAATGCTGCCAGGCTGGGTGCTTCGGGCGCAAGATGGTCCATCATGATTCGTTTTCGGTCTTCCTCATAGTTTAACGACATGGTGCACTTTTCAGAATGCTCGTAAAACAAGCGATGCTTTATTTCCGAACCTATTTTGAAAATAGGGGAACCGAATTTAACCGTACTACCCGTAAAGTACATCGCGTCAATAAGTTTGGAATTGGTGAGGTTTGTGTTCCCATCCCAACCAAGGATTGTATACACGGTTCGTCTTCCTTTCTTAACAGGAATGATTCGGTAGTAAAGTGCTCCGTACCAATCGTCAGAAGCAACAATGCCTTCCGGCTCCTTAACTCCGAACACATTCTCTGTCAACTCAGTCACATAGTATTTCTTTTTTCGCTTGTCGAAATGCTGAACAAAACAGAAGTAACGCTGAGACTTATCATCTTGCTCAACGTTCCAGTTTACAATTCTCGCCAATCCATCCGGACTATTGATAAAACCTACCGTACCCAACTCAGAGAAGGAGTAGTCCATGGATTCGGGGCGGTCCAGAACATCTTTTAACGCAGCGCGAAAGACTTCGTTTTTTTCTTTTTTCGAGGCGTCGTCCTTCGCAGTGCGGAGACCATCAAGAAGAACCACAAGTTCACCTTCAAGCTGAACCAACGAATCCACTTGCGCATACGTAGACGCACACAGGAGAATGACGGATACAATCAGGCCTGGCTTCATATTATCTTTAACGTGTACACATCTCTTTTGTTACGTAAGGTCAAATACCTTGCCAAATTTAACGATACACGACGAAATTCATGGAAGGAACGGGTAGATCGTGTTGCTTCAAAGACATGACGATTTGTGCCCGATGGTATTGACTATGGCTCAGGATATGATACAAAACATCGGACGTTGATTTTTCCATCGGGACGCCTTCTTCATCGTGGTAATATATTTTGCGCGTAAGTTCCTCGTGTTCGAGGAACGCAATGGTTTTTCGGAAATTATCTTGATTCAGGCTGATCCAATGCATCGACGGAAGTGCATCCCAGCTTCCGGATTCGACGGCGATTTGACTCAGTCTGGACACCCAAATATGGTGCACATTGATGATGTGTGCCATTGATTTTTCAACAAACCCAGGTCTTTCGTCCAGTTCTGATAAGTGTTGAATCCAGGTGTCGTTTGCACGGAAATCGAATTCGAACTTATCTTCAAAGAACGATTTCATGTTACAGATTCTTGAGATCGTGAATGGTTTGAGCAGGATCGTCCGATTTAAATACAAAGCTTCCGGCAACCAACGCATCGGCACCGGCTTCGATGAGTTGTTGACCGGTATCCAGATTCACGCCGCCATCTACCTCGATAATCACCTGACTTCCCGAAGCATCAATCATCTCACGCAACTGTCGAACCTTTTCCACGGCTCCCGGAATAAATTTCTGCCCTCCAAACCCGGGATTTACGGACATGATCAATACCAGGTCCAGATCGGAAAGAACGTTTTCAAGCGCACTTACCGGCGTATGCGGGTTCAGGGCCACACCGGCTTTCATTCCGTGAGATTTGATCAATTGAACCGTACGATGAAGGTGGGTGCATGCCTCGTAGTGCACCGTTAGTATGTGTGTTCCGCACTTAGCGAATTCTTCTACATATTGATCCGGATTGACGATCATTATGTGTACATCCAATGGTTTCGTTGCATGGCGATTGATGGCTTTGATTACCGGGAATCCGAACGAAATGTTGGGGACGAAAACACCATCCATTACATCAATGTGAAACCAATCTGCTTTCGAAGCGTTGATCATCTCTACATCGCGCTGAACATTTGCAAAATCACACGATAAAACGGAAGGGGAAACGATGGACATGCGTTTTTATTTGCAAAGCTAACAATATCCTCTATTCTTGCATGATGGACAGGAACGCATCGTCGCGCCCGTAAATGTCGATGTAGGTAATTATTTCTTCTCCACGGCGCACTGCGGTGACATATTCGATGAAAATCGGAATCTGTTTCTTCAGTTTAATCTCGCGGTTTTGCCCTCTTTGCATAATGGAATCAAGGGAATCCAATGCGGTTTCAACGTCTTCCTTTCGATCCGAGTCACGTTCAATAATTGCTTTGGCCAAATCCAATGGATGCTGCGTCCTTATGCAGCCATGCGAATACGCACGAACATCTGTTCTAAACAATGCCTTGCTCGGCGTGTCATGAAAGTAAACACTGTGCGAATTGGGGAAATCAAACTTGATGATGCCAAGGCTGTTGGTTCGTCCGGGATCTTGAACTACTTTGAAAGGGAAGGACGTTTGCCTGATCTTACTCCAATCTACCGTAGATGGATCCACTTTCTCTCCGTTCCGGTAAATCGTATAATTGTGCCGCTCAAGATAGCCCGAATTGGATCTCTGAGCAGGAAGAATCTCTTTGCTGGAAATGGAATAGGGGACGTTCCAATACGGGTACGCGATAATCTTTCGGAGCTTCGACGTAAGCTCCGGAGTTTGGTTCTCATACGTTCCAATAACGATATTGTGATCGCTTTTCAAACTATCGTTGATGTAGAACCGCAATTTGTACTCGGGAATATTGATGCAGATGTATCGTTCCGGACGTGGTTCCCGGGCGCGGATTTTGTCCATGGCCAGAATGATTCGATTTCTGCGATGAACAGTGCTTTCGTTCAACGCTTTTGATGTGTACTTTCCAACGACACCGTCTACCTTCAAACCATTCTGTTTTTGAAACTCTTTTAACGCTGCTATCAACGCTGCCGTATCGTTTTCTACCGTCAAATATCCTTTGGACATCAAAGC
>JAURNA010000045.1 GCA_030830385.1 Crocinitomicaceae bacterium
AATGGCAGGGCTCATGGCAAAGACAGAATACGCAATTGTTCCCAGCAGTGGAATTCTCCTTGAGTCGCTCGCAGCTCGGATGGTCATCATTTCTGGATACTATGTAGAGAATCAACGTTTCGTATATGATCATCATCGCTCGATCAACTCCTTTATCGATGCGAAGAATTTTGCGTCAGAAGATGTTCAAAAAGCACTCGAAGGACTAAAGTCTTTTCAGCAAAAAGATCAAAACCCCATTGATGGTCAGTCGCTACGACGAATTGCCAGAGCCATTGACCTATTGTCGCTTGAAACTAATCTTACCCTGCGAAAAGCAGCAGCGTCAGATCTCGAACAAGCCTTTGCATGGACGAATGATCCCTCTACCCGAAAATTTTCTTTCAATCAGGAAGATATTCCATTTGATAACCATCAACATTGGTTTTTGAAGAAAATCTCTGATGAAAATTGCTGGTATGGAATCCTAGAAAAAAACAGTACTCCGCTCGGAAGCATTCGCTTCGACATTTCTGAAGGAGTCGCGTTGATCAGTTACCTTGTAGCCCCGGATCACTACGGCTACGGCTACGGTACTCTTTTGATGAAATTAGGGTTATTAGCCCTGTCCAAAGAATTCACTACCGACCAAATTCAAACAGTCAAAGGCTACGTTTTTAACGAAAATATCGCTTCCTTGAAAACCTTCCACCGATTTGGGTTTACCCAACAGTGGGAGGAAAACGTTTGTTCATTCACCAAACCCTTTATCCCTTATGATCAAAATAGGTAATTTCGAACTAAAACCCGGAAATCCAGTTTTTATTATTGCCGAGCTTTCCGCAAACCACAATGGGAGTATCGAAACCGCTAAGGAAACCATTCGCGCTACTAAACGGGCGGGAGCAGATGCCATCAAATTGCAGACCTATACCGCAGATACAATCACACTGGACAGTGACAAGGACGATTTTCTGATCAATTCCGGAACCATTTGGGACGGTGAGCGTTTGCACCAATTGTATCAGCGTGCATATACACCCTGGGAATGGCATGAAGAGCTGTTTCATATTGCGAAGGAAGAAGGGCTAATTTGTTTCTCTTCCCCATTTGACAGGACGGCTGTGGATTTTCTCGAACAGTTCGATCCACCTGCGTACAAAATCGCATCTTTCGAAATCACCGACGTCGGATTGATTGAGTATGTCGCATCAAAGGGAAAACCCGTTGTTATTTCAACAGGAATTGCTGAAAAGGAAGATATCGAACTCGCCCTGAAAACCATTCGTTCAACTGGAAACAACGACATTATATTGTTGAAATGCACTTCCAGCTATCCGGCTCCTATTGAAGACGCCAATATGGTTATGATTGATCAAATGGCAAAAGATTTCGATGTTTACACTGGCCTATCAGATCATACAATGGGAGCACTCGTTCCGATTGTAGCCACGTGCCAGGGAGCCTGCCTTGTAGAGAAACACTTCATCCTCGATCGCTCGATTGGTGGCCCAGACGCTTCATTCTCAATGAACGAGGAAGAATTCAAAGAAATGGTTGATCTGGTTCGATTGGCCGAACAGGCACTGGGTATACGATCATATACGTTAACAGAAAAACAGCGTTCTAGCAGGGATCATTCCCGCTCATTGTACATAAGTCAGGATTTACCTGCGGGCACCGTCATAACCGAAGAACATATTCGGTCTGTTCGTCCAGGATTCAGCCTTCATCCGAAACACTTAACCGATATTTTGGGCAAAACAGCCAGACGTAACTTCACGAAGGGAGACCGCATCAAGCTGGACGAATTTGAATGAATCCATTTGTTGGTTTCTTTACACCGAGTTGTTCAATTCTGAAATTTTGTAAGTACCTTCAATGCTAGATATTATTCCAAAACGGTAAATGGGAGTCATAAAAAAACAATCGATACAATCGACTGTTGTCATATACCTGGGGGTGGCCATTGGCTTCTTAAATTCCGTTGTGTTGCTCCCGACTCTGTTCTCTAGCGAACAGGTCGGATTGATTGGTTTTCTCGCTTCTCTGGCAGCTATTTTCGTACTTCCAACTTCCCTTGGAATTCCACTGATCACCCAAAGAATGTTTCCGCATTTTCGATCGGAAAGTGGGAACAATGGCTTTTTCTCGTTGACTTCATTTTCGAGCCTTGTGGGAATCGTTGTCGGTACTATCGTATTTCTCCTGTGTGAGGATTTACTGATTTCGGAGAAAAACATTGCACGAAACTACTCGGGATTTGTGCTGATATTTTGTATCGTTTTCGCTTCCAGGGTAATTTATCACAACGTAGATAATTACCTCCGTCTTGAGTATAAAACTGTCTTAGGAGTCACGATGGATAGCCTAGTCGGCAAAATCATTGTTTTCGCTGGCTTGATTGGAGCTTGGATCTTCCAAGATATTCGATTTGAATCCATTTTTATCGTTTACGCCATCGCTATGCTCCTTCCGGGATGGATGCTGTTATTGTATGCGCTCACCCAAAACGTAAGCTTCAGTTGGAGAAAGTTCACAAAGCATTTGGGAGATCGAAAGAAGGAAATGATTTCTGTTGGAATTTTTGGAATTCTTGGTGGATTAGGATCGGTTATCGTGCTGGAAGTTGATCGGGTGATGATTAGTAACATGCTAGGACTTAGTGCCAATGGCGTGTATACGGTAGCTTTCTTTTTTGGAACATTCATCAGCATTCCTTCGCGAGGACTGAAACGCATTGCAACGACCATTATTTCGGATTCACTGAAGAATAACGATATGAAGAATATTCAAACGGTCTACCGAAAAAGCTGTGTGAATCAACTGTTGATAGCGGGATATCTTTTCTTGGGAATCTGGACCTCCATTGACTACGTTTTCGAGTTCCTTAAACCTGAATATGAACTGGGTAAGTACGTAGTGCTATTCATCGGCATGGCGCAACTCATCGACATGGGAACCGGTGTCAATGGAGAAATTTTGTCCGTTTCGAATTACTATCGCTACTCGACGTACTTTGCGGTG
>JAURNA010000331.1 GCA_030830385.1 Crocinitomicaceae bacterium
AATCGGGTTGCCAACAATTTTTTGCATTAGATATTCTCTAATCTCTTGAAAAACAACTCTCTTTTTGCAGGAGATAAAGGAACCTCAGAGCCATCTTTCATCACTACAGCACCGCCGTTTTTCTTATCGTATCGGTCTACATATTCGATATTGACCAGATGGGATTGCTGAACGCGCAAAAAATTGTGCGTAGACAACAGCGTCTCGTATTCCTTCAATGTTTTTGATACAAGAATTTTTCGATCATCTCTGAGGAAGAAAGAGGTATAATTTCGATCGGCTTCACAACGAATGATTTGATCCAGCTCAACAACGTGAACACTCTCCTGTGTTTTTAAAACAAGACGACGCTTTTCGTGCGGTTGAATGTTTGAATGAAGCGCGTCGAATTGGGACGGTGCCTTCAGGTTACTATCTACCGCTTTGAGTGCTCTTTCGAGTGCTGTTTTCAATTCGGTTGCATCGACAGGTTTCAACAAATAATCAAGTGCACTGAATTTAATGGCCTTGATGGCAAATTCTTCGTGTGCTGTGATGAAAATCACTTCAAAGTTGCGTTTTTCCGAAGACCGAATTACATCAAATCCAGTCCCATCTGGCATCTGAATATCCAGAAATACAATGTCAGGATTGTGTTTCTCAATAGCACGGATTCCCGATTGAACATTTTCTCCTTCCGGAATGGTAGCCACGTCCAATCCAAACGAATCTATCATTTTGGCTATCAATGAACGCGTTCTATTCTCATCGTCTATGATCAGTACTTTTTTCATGGCGTTTGATTTTCAGGGTTAAATTCAGTCGAATACGGAAGCGAAATTAACACTTTTGTCCCAGTTTTCTCATCTTGATTATAATCTTCCACTTTCATGAACCCCTGGCTTTTATACTTCTTGTTTATATTGTTGATTCGGTCGCTTGTAATCTTCATGGCCATACTCTTGTGTGCCGAACTTTTTTTGTTTTGCTTGGAGGCTTTCCGACCGACTCCATTATCCTCGATAATGATGTTGAGCATCCCGTTATTTTTTTCAAATCGTACCCGAATAAAACCACCTTCAATGGTGTGAAGCTGACCGTGTTCAATGGAGTTTTCTATGAAAGGCTGGGTAATCATGGGTGGAATGACAGCCAGCTCCTCAATCAACTGATCCTCTGCCTCAACGAAATACTGAAAACGGTCCTCAAATCGTAACTTTTGCGTTTCGAGGTACTTCCGAAGGATTTCGATCTCAGTCCTTAAAGGAATGTACTCCTTCGACGAATTCTCCAGAATGAGCCGCATCAAACGAGAGAAGTTAACCAGGAATTTGGTTGAATTTTCAACGTCGTGTTCGTAGATATAACTTTGTATTACCGACATTGCGTTGAATACGAAATGCGGGTTCATCTGGGTCCTCAGAAGGGTTTGAGACATTTCGGCTTCTCGTCTTTCTTGCTGAATTCTGGACTGATTCCAACGATAAAAAATGATGATGCCGGCCAGCGTAATGATCACAAAGGTCGTAATGATAATGGACAGCTGAAAACTGTTCCGAAGCTGACTGTATTTAAGTTCTTTATCGGAGATCAATCGACTGTTGCGCTCCCGTTCAATGGAGTCGGTCTGAGAGTTGATCAACCGTTCGCGTTGGTCGGCGAGATACGATTCACTCAATTCCGCAATTTTCGTTGCCGCCTGAACCGTTGCATTGCTATCTACATAATTCAAATAAAGTTCCATGTATTCAAGCGACTTCGTGGGGTTGTTGGTCGATTTGTACACGTCTGCCATTACCCGATAGGTCTTGTACACTTGATTCTTGGATCCGTAGTTCTTTCGAATCTCAACCGAGCGACTCAGGTGGTGCAAGGCTCTGGAATAATTTTTTTGCTTCTGAAATACGGTTCCAACATTGTGATAGACCTCGGCAATTTCTTCGCGGTTCTTCGTACTTTCGAAATAAACCAATGCCTGGTTAAAATTGTCCGTTGCCAGATCGTATCGCTGCTGTTCCAGGTAAATAAGCCCGAGGATGTTATGGGTTTCCCCAAGGCCATTCAGGTCGTTTAGGCGCGTAAGGTAATCAATGGCCTCATAGGCATTGTCGTGCGCTTTTTTAAACTTACGATGAAGGAGTTCAACATGTGCCAGTTGGGTGTAGGCCAGTCCCATCTGTCGGTAATCGGAGACTTTTCTGGAATATCCAAGGGATCGATCAAAATAGGACCGGGCATCGTCCAGGTTGAGAATGAGGCTTTGCGATTGACCAATTTCACGGGTTAATTTGGCCAGTAGCAATGTGTTGTTTACTTCTTCCGCAAACTTAAGGCTTACCAGATTTTTCCCTACGCTAAGTTCTACCTGCCCGAAAAAATCATAGACGATCGCCAGGGTATTTATCGAAATAGCCATGGTGGTCTTGTCGGCATTTCTCCGTGCGTATTTAATGCTTTCGTTGGCGAAATAAAC
Organism: Crocinitomicaceae bacterium; assembly: GCA_030830385.1. GTDB lineage: Bacteria > Bacteroidota > Bacteroidia > Flavobacteriales_D > Crocinitomicaceae > UBA4466. The sequence continues at coordinate 2,453 of JAURNA010000331.1, forward strand.
GGCAGAATCTTTTTGGTTGGCGGTCATGAAGTTGAGAGCGATCAACGAATTGACCCGGGATATTTTCTTATTGCTGTTTTCTTTGAACGCAATTTTTGAAGCAAGCTGCAAGTAAAAATAGGCGGTTTCAAATTCATTAGATTGGGTGAAGCAATCGCCCAAATGACAATAGTTTCGAAACAAAATATCGTCCGAACTAAGCATATTCATGAATGCCTGGCATTCCAGAACGCGCTGAAAATACTCATCATTATCACCGTTCAGTTTGGCCACACTCGCTTTGAACATCAACGCCTCAAATCGAATGGAATCATCGTCGAATTCACGGCTCTTATCCAACACTTTTTTGGAGATGGAATCTGCTCGAAAGACATTGTTGCGTTTGTAGTAGTTCCCAAGCGCCAACATGCGCAGCATCTTTTGTTTCGGATCCTTCTCATGCTCATACAACACGATAAGCTGAGCCTCTTTTGAAGCCTGACTCAGGAGAGGTTGAATCCCCGCGATCAAAAAGAAGGTGAAAAACGTAAAAAAACGGATGCGCATGTTACAAGTAAAAATACGATTATTTGGAGAAGACAAACAGTTGAGCATCGGATTTCGAAGCTTATTTCACTCGCATTTCACTAACTTTGCCAGTTCTAAAAAACGGCAATGGAGTACAATTTTCCAGAGATAGAGAAAAAGTGGCGAACGTATTGGGCAGAACATGCAACTTACAAAGTATCCGAAGTTCAACATAAACCCAAGTACTATGTACTGGATATGTTTCCGTATCCATCGGGAGCGGGGCTGCATGTCGGGCATCCTCTGGGCTACATTGCATCGGATATTTTTGCTCGATACAAACGCCTGAAGGGATTCAACGTACTGCACCCAATGGGGTACGATTCATTTGGTTTGCCTGCCGAACAATACGCTATACAAACAGGACAACACCCCAGGATCACAACCGAGCAAAACATTGCGCGATACCGTGACCAACTCGATAAAATAGGATTCTCCTATGATTGGGATCGTGAAGTACGAACTTCCTCGCCGGAGTATTACCGGTGGACACAATGGATTTTCAAGCAGTTGTTTGATGCGTACTACGACGAAGATCAAAACAAAGCGGTTTCCATTCATGAACTTGTGAAGCGATTTGCTTCCGAAGGAAATGCAAACGTGAATGCATCCACCGAATACGAAAAATCCTTCTCGGCGAATGAGTGGAATGCCATGTCAGAAGCCGATCAACACACGATTTTATCGCATTACCGTCTTGCATATCTTGCAGATTCCTGGGTGAATTGGTGCCCTGCACTGGGAACGGTTTTAGCCAATGATGAAGTTGTAAACGGTGTTTCCGAGCGCGGAGGTCATCCGGTAGAACAGAAGTTGATGCGCCAATGGTCTATGCGAATCAAAGCCTATGCACAACGTTTGCTCGACGGTCTCGAAACAGTGGATTGGACGGATTCCGTCAAGGATATGCAACGCAACTGGATTGGCCGTTCAGAGGGCGCTTCGGTATTCTTTGATGTAGATGGGCACGAAGGTAAGATCGAAGTCTTCACAACACGTCCCGATACTATTTTTGGTGTTTCTTTCATGGTTTTGGCTCCGGAGCACGACCTCGTGGATCAAATTACAACCGGAGAATACACGAGTGATGTCGAAGCATACAAACGAAAGGCCTCTCTGAAATCAGAGCGCGATCGTCAATCGGATGTAAAGAACATCACGGGCCAGTTTACGGGAGCCTATGCCGTGCATCCGTTCAGCGGAGAGAAAGTACAAATCTGGATTGGAGATTATGTCCTGGCATCTTACGGTACAGGTGCTGTGATGGCCGTACCGTGCGGTGATCAGAGAGATTGGGATTTTGCCACACACTTCGGAATTCCGATTTCAACGATTTTTGAAGGAATCGACATTTCCGAAGGGGCATATGCAGAAAAAGATGCGGTGATTGCCAATTCTGATTTTCTCAACGGATTAACGACGAAAGAAGCTATTCGAAAAGCCATTGAGGTGATGGAAGAGCGTGGACTTGGAAAAGGAAAGATCAACTACCGGCTGCGCGATGCCGTCTTTTCAAGACAGCGTTATTGGGGG
>JAURNA010000046.1 GCA_030830385.1 Crocinitomicaceae bacterium
CATCCCAAGCCGCGAAAGGCGTCAGGAGCTGCAAACGCTCCGACTCTGGATTCACCACTACTTCTACTCCAATTCCATCTTCTGCCGGAGCCTGGTAGCCGTTGTCTTCTACTGCAAATCCTTTTGGAGGCAATTCAAATCCTGTTGGTTCCGACAGCATCACTGCCTCTCCATTCTCATTGTCCAAAGGATCGGTAATTGGGTTGAAATCCAGTCGACCCGCGATTGCAATTGCTACTACCATTTCCGGTGAGGCTACAAATGCGTGCGTATTCGGGTTTCCATCCGCTCGTTTTGCGAAGTTTCGGTTGAACGAGTGGACGATGGAATTCTTTTCTTGCTTCTCGGCCCCTTCACGATCCCACTGACCGATACACGGGCCGCATGCGTTCGTAAATATTCGTGTCGATTCAAACTTTTGGAAGGTATCGATGAGTCCATCCCGTTCTGCGGTGTATCGCACTTGCTCAGACCCGGGGTTGATTCCCAAAATTGCTTTTGGCTTCACTCCCTTACTTACCGCATCTTCTACAATCGAGGCTGCTCTGGTAAGGTCTTCGTAGGATGAATTCGTGCACGATCCGATCAATGCCCATTCGATGTCCAATGGCCAATCATTGGCTACTGCCTTATCTTTCATTTCAGCAACAGGAGTTGCAAGGTCTGGCGTAAACGGCCCATTCAAGTGTGGCGAAAGTGTTGAAAGATCGATTTCAATCACCTGATCGAAGTACTTCTCCGGGTTTTCATACACTTCTGCATCTCCTGTTAGGTGCTCAGCAATCGCATCTGCTGCGTCCACCACTTCCTGACGACCAGTAGCTGACAGGTAACGTCGCATGGAGTCATCGTATCCAAATGTTGATGTAGTTGCACCGATTTCAGCCCCCATGTTGCAGATGGTTCCCTTGCCTGTCGCTGACATTGAAGTTGCTCCTTCCCCAAAATACTCTACGATGCATCCGGTTCCTCCTTTTACGGTCAGGATTCCGGCTACTTTCAGAATAACGTCTTTAGATGCCGTCCAACCGTTCATCTTTCCGGTCAACTTTACACCAATCAACTTTGGCATTTTGAGCTCCCATGGCATTCCTGCCATCACGTCTACAGCGTCAGCTCCACCTACTCCAATTGCGACCATTCCCAGCCCGCCGGCGTTGACAGTGTGAGAATCCGTTCCGATCATCATTCCTCCCGGAAATGCATAGTTTTCCAACACTACCTGATGGATGATTCCTGCTCCCGGCTTCCAAAATCCAATTCCGTATTTGTCGCAGACCGAACTCAAAAAGTTAAATACCTCATTGTTCTTGTTGATTCCTTCCTGCAAGTCTTTATCTGCACCCAACTTCGCCTGAATCAAGTGATCCGCATGAGCTGTGGAAGGAACGGCAACTTTCGACTTTCCTGCCTGCATAAACTGAAGCAACGCCATTTGAGCAGTTGCATCCTGCATAGCCACACGATCCGGCGCAAAATCCACATAGGACTTTCCTCGCTCATAGACTTCAGTAGCCCCTCCGTCCCACAAATGAGCATAAAGTATTTTTTCAGTGAGTGTTAGTGGTTTGCCAACAACGTTTCGAGCCGCTGCAATGCGCTCAGGATAGCGATTGTACACCTCTTTGATCATGTCTAAGTCGAATACCATAGATTTTTTCTGTTTATCGGTTAAAAAATCACCTGTTAACAGGCGTAGCGAATGTACGAAATTGTTGTGGATCAATCACAGTCTGATGTGGCATATGATTAACTTTGAAGAAATTTCCCAGAAGCATATCGGGTATATACTACTTTCCCGATAATACCGCTCCCCTTCAGGAAAACTAACCAAAAACTGCGGGAAAGTTGGGGGTCATGAAATTAAATGGTTACCTTTGCCCTCCCAATTGCAAAAGATTTGCAGGGGAACAGAAACAATTATTAAATAACTTTTTATGAATTCTTACGAAACTGTTTTCATCTTAACTCCCGTTTTGTCTGAGGATCAGGCAAAGGAAGCAGTACAGAAATTCGAAAAAGACATCAAGTCATTTGGTGGAAAAGTAAAGCACTCTGAGAGCTGGGGAATGCGCAAATTGGCGTATCCGATCCAGAAGAAATCTACAGGATTTTACTTTTTACTTGAATTCGAAGGAGCTGGTACTGTCGTTAACGACATGGAGGTCGTGTACAAGCGTGATGAGCGCGTGATGCGTTTTTTAACGGTCAAAATGGACAACGATCACCTTGCATTTGCTGAGAAGCGTCGTGCAAAAATGGGATCTGCGAAACCAGCGAAAGCCGAAGCTTAATTTTTATCCATCAAACAAAGACAATCATGGCACAAAGTGATATTCGCTACCTGACTCCGATTAACATCGAAGTTGCAAAGCACAAATACTGCCGTTTCCAGAAAAGCGGAATCAAATACGTTGATTACAAAGACGCTGACTTTCTGTTGAAATTGGTTAATGAACAAGGGAAGATTTTACCACGTCGTATCACAGGTACTTCTGCAAAGTATCAGAAGAGAGTGAACAAGGC
>JAURNA010000332.1 GCA_030830385.1 Crocinitomicaceae bacterium
ACCTGAGCAACACTTCCAAAGGCAACCAGTACAAACGCTATGCCAATCGCAGCATTCATTTCGGATCTGCACTGTACGTCAGCGAGAAATTGGGCGACCAGCCCAGGATTTGGTGATATGCACTACCGGCACTTATGTCGATTGTTTTCAATGCATACCCGAGTCCAAATGAAAGTTCAGGCGGTGCGGTTGCCGCTCCTCCTCGCAGAAAGAAGTTATCAATGGTCTGATATTCGATTCCAAGTTTAAATCGAGGGTCGTAGTCGAGGTCTTTTTCACCTTCAGCAACTACGAGCAGCTTATCGGAAAAACGATACGATGTCCCAAGCCGCATAAGTGTAGTAAAGCGATCATCGAAGGCATCGGCCAAACGAGCACGGCCAATGTTGAACACGCTGGCTCCGATATCCCAATGATTCGTGATCCTGGTATAAATCCCTGCTTCTCCTGTCACAGCAGATCTGCTGCCATAGTTCTGAGACAATTGTAGCATTTGATAGTTAACCTGCACCCCTGCGTAGAACTTCTCCGTCAATTGCATACTGTACCCAAGTCCACCGCGGATCGTTCGAAACTGGCGATAGCCAAACGATTGTCCTCCAACAGAGATTAATCCTACCTTTAGCGGTATAGCAGCTGCGACTCCCTGGCTTTGCAATTCTTTCAGAAGAAAGCGGTTTTCATACGACGCGCCCACGGTACATTCTTCGATGGCACCCAATGCTCCCGGATTGTGGTGAAATGCCCAAACATCGCTGAGCGTGACTGATGCGTTGGCCATCGACATGGACCGTGATCCCATTGGAGACCATCCCTGCGCCCAAGTACCTGATCCGCACAGGCAAAGGCCGAAAAGTAGTAGTTGTTTCATTTATTTCAGTTCAAGTAGCCGGTCTTCTTTGGAAAAAATATCATTGTTCAGATAATCTTTTTTCTCCGCAAAATACCACGAATTTCCATCATTGTATGACATTGCGATCAACGTAACCTCCCTGGCATCCATTTCAAAAAACGGATCTACAGCACTCAGCAATTGGTAGTGCACATGGATTTCCTTTCCGGAAAACTCAATGGACTTTATCGTTGCGTCTTGCAAGTAGTCACCTCCTTCATCCGCGCTCATCAGCGAGAATTTATCCTGAAAAGCAGAATCGCCCTGTTTCATATAGTGATCTACAACATTGGGATGAGTACATGCCACAAAGGACATGATCGTTCCCTTGTTGTGTGAATCCAAATAGTCCTTCAACGCTCCGGACAACTAAGCTTCCTGATCAGCAGACAACGAACACCCTACGATCACAAGCGCAAAAAACCAAACGAATTTTCTCACCTTATGAAGGTACACATTTTATAGGTTGAGGCTCAACCTGAAATCACTTTTTTGAATCCTGTAAGGGGTACGGAACGGCAACGAGCCTAATGAACCCGTTTTAGCAGGCTTTCGAAATCATTGGGAGAGAGCGGCTCATAATCGCCTTCTTTCTGTAGCATCTGTTGAATCCGAACGAATTCCGGATACTTGTCTACCTGAAATGAATACAGCAGAACCTTGCTGCCAAGAATTTGCAACTCGTCGAACGAGCGCTCACTTGTGATTCGATAGAACGCTTTTCCGTTGGATAGTTTTCGGTATTGCGGAAAGTCAATATCTTTGTTCATTCTGACGAATGTACACAATGTTTGCCAACGACTTTCATGAACAGGCTGATCGAGCGCTCAGGGACGGAGATGTGTCCAAGGCCATTGAATTGTTGAATCAGGCCATCGAGCAAACTCCCGATCACCCGGATATTTATTCGGATCGTGGTGTGGCACATCTTCACAACAAGGACAAGAACGCTTCACTGTGTGACTTCAGAAAGGCGCTTGAACTGCAGCCGGACTATGCCTTTCGATATTCGGCATTGGGATTTGCGGAAGGTCACTTCGGTGATTTGGACAGCGCCATTGAACTCTATAAGAAAGCCATTGAAATGGATCCGGAAGACGCTGTTACCCTGAACAATCTCGGGTTACTCCAAGAGCAAAAAGGCTATCAGGAGGATGCCGTCAGGAACTTTCAACGCGCTGATAAACTCTCTGAACAGGAAGATCATTTGCTCGGGATGATCGATGAAATGGAGAATCAGAACGAGAAGGAGAATCAAAAGGAACGTGTGAGTGAGCATAAGCGCGAGGAGAATGAAGAAATTCAGAGCTCAGCGAGGAAAGAATTTAGAAAAATCTTCACATCGCGAAAGCAGTTCGCTGAATTCATTTCTTTTGTAAAAAACGGATTTCGCATTAAATGACCAGGAAAGAAAAAGCGGTATACATTGTAGAGGAGCTGGAGCGCTTGTATCCCGAGACGCCCATTCCGTTAGATCATACGGATGCATACACCTTGCTGATCGCTGTTTTGCTTTCTGCGCAATGCACTGATGCACGTGTCTATCAGATTACGCCGTTGTGGTTCAAGCGAGCGGACAATCCGTACGATATGGTCAAATTGAGCGTTGATGAGATCCGTGAAATCATTCGCCCATGCGGACTTTCTCCACGTAAATCACAAGCGATCCACACACTGTCTGAAATGATCATCGGGTTGCACAACGGTGAGGTTCCCTCTACGTTTGAAGAACTCGAAGCACTCCCGGGAGTTGGACACAAAACAGCCTCTGTGGTAATGTCTCAGGCTTTTGGATTCCCTGCATTCCCGGTGGATACGCACATTCATCGTTTATTGACACGCTGGGGAATCACCAACGGCAAAAACGTTGAACAAACCGAAAAAGACGCCAAGAAGATTTTCGACGAGTCCCTATGGAACAAACTTCATCTGCAAATCATCTTTTACGGTCGAGAGTACTCTCCTGCCCGATCACCCAAGTACAACAAGGATTTCATCACGATGAACATCGGAACTGCCAAAGCAAAAAAAGAACTCGTTTAAACCATTCACTCACCTACCTGTCAGCGTAATAGAAACCAAAAATTAAATGTCATGGACAGTAAGGCGATTTCTTTGCTCTTCACTGTCATTATAATCTTTTCATTTTCGCCTGATGCACATGTTAAAGCAATACCGGCTGCCGAATGGATGGGAATCTGACATCGCACTGTTCGCTACGGACTTGATCATGATGTGATTTCCGCAGAAACAAAACGAGGGCTTTAACAAAGTGGAAGTGACAAGCAGATCGCGCACAATCGACATCAAAGGAGCGAACCGATTCACGGAAAAGAGTGCATTTTCTACAGCACCCGGAATCTTACACGAGCAAAAGCCAAGGTTCACATATTTAGACCGCAGAACGCAGCCATAAAAAGACAATGTCCTTGTGCCAGGGAGAGTAGTTTTTTTATTTTCTTCAAAAAATCTCGCCTTGAAATTAACCTGTGAAATCCGTAATTTCGGACGGAAAACATCATCAACTATGAAACTGTATTGGCTTTTATCGCTCCTGATTCCCGGAGCTGTACTCTTATCCTGTAGTTCCTCCGGTTCCGAAGAGGATCAAACACCCGAAACCACCCACGCGGAAATGAGTGGCGAAGAAGTCGATCGCTTCGCGGACATTGCTATTCTTCGATACGACATTAAAGGGTTTGATCAGCTTACTTTAGACCAGAAACTCCTGGTGTATTATCTGGCACAAGCAGGACTTTCCGGTCGTGACATTATTTACGATCAGAATAACTCCTGGAATCTGGAAATCCGAACGTGTCTCGAACACATCATCCGGAACTATAAAGGCAGCAAATCAGGAAGTGACTGGGACAATTTCATGACCTACACAAAGCAGGTTTGGTTCGCGAATGGAATCCATCATCATTATGGAATGGACAAGTTCAATCCTTCTTTTTCGCAATCTGCATTTGAAAGTTGGGTAGCGGAAACCGGCGCGACAATCAGCGATCAGGCCATTGCTGTAATGTTCGACCCTGAAGTGGCGAAGAAGCGAAAAGTGAAGGATTCAAATGTGGACATGATTGTCGCCTCTGCAAATGGCTTCTACGGAGAGGGAGTTACGCAAAAAATGGTAGAAGATTACTACTCGAAACTGAGTGATCCCAATGATCCGAAACCCATCGAGCTGGGGTTGAATTCAACCTTGATTCTCAAGGATGGGAAGCTCCACGAGGACGTTTGGAAGCTCAATGGCAAATACGGAAAGGCCATTGAAAAAATCATTTACTGGCTTGAAAAAGCCGTTGGAGTTGCGGAAAACGAAGACCAGGCAGCTGCATTGCGCAAGCTGATCGAATACTACAAAACTGGTGACCTTACAACCTGGGACGAATACAACGTTCTCTGGACTACCTCCACCAAGGGAGATGTAGACTGGATCAATGGATTTATTGAGGTGTACGGAGATGCACTCGGAAAACGTGCTTCGTTTGAAAGCATTGTTCAAATCACGGATTTTGAAGCTTCTAAGCAAATGAAAGTAGTAGCCGATAACGCACAGTGGTTTGAGGACAATTCTCCATTGATTCCCGAACATAAGAAGAAAAATGTAAAAGGCGTAAGTTACAAAGTAGTGCAGGTTGCCAGCGAATCGGGCGATGCCTCCCCTTCCACTCCAATTGGTGTGAATTTACCGAACAACAACTGGATTCGGGAAGATCATGGCTCTAAATCAGTCAGCCTTGGAAATATTATTTCAGCGTACGATGCAGCCAGTGGTCCGAGCTTGATCGACGAGTTCACCAACGACGATGAAGAAGCCGAGTTGGCCAAAAAACATGGTTATCTCGCAGATAAATTGCACACAGCACTGCACGAAGTGGTGGGGCATGCATCCGGAACGATCAATGATGGCGTTGGGCAGCCGTCTGAAACCTTGAAGAATTACGCAAGTACACTCGAAGAAGCACGCGCCGACCTTGTCGGATTGTACTACCTGATGGATCCAAAATTGATCGAATTGGGCTTGATGGAGTCATTGGATGTTGGGAAGGCAGCCTACGACGATTATATCCGAAACGGAATGATGGTACAGTTGCAGCGTCTGGAGCTTGGTAAAAAAATCGAGGAAGAGCACATGCAAAATCGCCAGTTGGTAGCGGCATGGGTAATCGAAAAAGGAAAAGACCAGAATGTAGTTGAACGCACCACACGCAATGAAAAGACCTACTTCAACATCAACGATTACGATGCCCTTCGAATGCTTTTTGGTGATTTGCTTCGCGAAATTCAACGCATCAAATCAGAAGGTGATTATGCTGCTGGAAAAGCGTTGGTTGAAACCTATGGCGTAAACGTGGATCAGGCGCTTCACAGAGAAGTTCTCAATCGGGTAAAGCCTCTGGACCTCTCACCCTACAGTGGATTCGTGAATCCAGTATTAGTTCCTGTGACCGACGGCGGGGGTAAAATCATTGATATTCGAATTGAGAATAATCAGAGCTTTGAAGAACAAATGCTCTACTATGCGAAAGAATATGGCATTCTTGAGTCACTTTAACAGACAGCGAACTTCCGGGGGATTTGAATAACAAATTCCCTTTTTTACAGCCGTTCATATGAAAACCAAAAAAGAAATTGTTGCTGATTGGCTACCGAGATATACCGGGGAGAAACTCGAGAATTTCGGAGAGTACATCTTGCTCTGCAACTTCCACAATTACGTGGAGACTTTCGCGGAAAAGCACGGTGTTCAAGTGATGGGAAAAGGCAAGCCCATGCAATGTGCAACGGCCGAAAACATTACCATCATCAACTTCGGAATGGGAAGTGCTTCTGCAGCCACGTGTATGGACCTTTTATCAGCCATCTCTCCTAAAGCAACATTGTTTCTTGGCAAGTGCGGAGGACTGAAACGAAAAAATGAAGTAGGTGATTTAATCCTTCCGATTGCAGCGATTCGAGGCGAAGGAACCAGCGATGACTACTTCCCACCTGAGGTTCCTGCCCTGCCAGCCTTTGCACTACAAAAAGCCATTTCAACGACTATTCGCGACTTCGGTAAAGATTACTGGACCGGAACCTGCTATACAACCAACCGTCGCGTATGGGAGCATGATGATGAATTCAAGAGCTACTTACGCAAGATTCGTGTAATGGCCATTGATATGGAAACCGCTACGATCTTCTCAGTCGGGTTCGCCAATCAAATTTCAACAGGTGCACTTCTGCTTGTCTCCGACCAACCTATGGTAGCCGAGGGGGTAAAAACCAGTGTCAGCGATTCAAAGGTCACCGCCAACTATGTGGATGATCATCTACAAATCGGAATTGACTCGTTGAAGCAGTTGATTAATAATGGGAATACTGTTAAGCATTTGCGATTCGGGTGATGCTTCTCCGCACCGATGTTCTCTACTCAGAAAAATAAAATCTCGTACCAGCTGAACGTTCCGGGTGGCTGCTTCATTGAATAGAACGGATGTTCTTCATCGATCATCCGTCTACAATCATCACCATTCGGATAGTTGATCGTAATACTCACATCAGACACATCATAGTCCGGAAGTTCAAAAGTTCCTTTCTCCAAACGTTTGTAGTAAAGCGTATAGCCACCGGCGTCCCAATACAATAACTTGGTAGTGCCCAACTCTGTGTGTATGACGAACCTGAAGTTTTCTCGACCCAACCCTATGAGCGGAAAAGCAACCATACAACACGTACTTACCCGGATATCAATGGACAAAAAAAGGGAGCAATCAGCTCCCT
>JAURNA010000333.1 GCA_030830385.1 Crocinitomicaceae bacterium
CCTCGGAGATCCCATTGACGACTTCGGAGGTGGAGGCCCTGGTGAAGGATGGGAGTATTGCTTCAGCTCCGTGTTCAATACGTGGGGTGACTATCCAACCGAATTAGCGGCGGGCAACACCATTCCGGCTCCGAATTTCGGAGGAGGCAATCCTTCCATGAATCCAAATGGGGTTTACTTGCCGGAAGATGATTTTGCGACGTTCGCTGGGTGCCCGTTGAACGGACCGTGGACGATCATAGTGCAGGATAACATTGGAATAGACGACGGTTATATCTTCGAGTGGGGTTTGTTCTTCGATCCGTCTTTCTTCCCTGACGTATCTCCTTATCAAAACTATGTTGTATCCGGAGAATGGTTGAATGACCCAACGATCATTTCCGGACAGAACGATACCTTGATCATCGTTCAGCCGGGTGCTCCGGGCGATTACCAGTACACGCTCGCAATCACTGACGATTTCGGATGTGATTACGATACAACGGTCATGCTAAACGTATTGCCACGAGCAGCTATTTTCGACGACACACTTGCGTGTAATTTAGGAATGCAGGTTTCAGGAACACAGGCGTATACAGGGGGAACATGGTACAGTCCTTCGCCCGAGATTAGTTTCTCACCAAATACAACGACCCTGAATCCGGGTATCACGACAACCGATCCGGGCACCTACACCGTCGGCTTTATAGACGCCTCGTGTCTCGATACGTTCTTCGTCGATATCACATTCCCCCAATTACCGACCATATTTAATGACACCTCGGTCTGTAGTCTGTCATATACCGTGACCGGAACAGATGTCTATACAACAGGAGGAACATGGACTGAACCAAGCGGTGACCTTTCCTTCTCGGCATCTCCGACAGAAACGAACCCGACAATCACAGCGACGACTTCAGGGGTATATACGGTGACGTTTACCGATAATGTCTGTAACAACACAGATGTAGCGGATATTGAATTCATCGCATCGCCGACAATCTTTAGCGACACTTTCGCTTGCCAGTCGACGTTTGATATTACAGGAACGCAGTCCTACAACGAAGGAATCTGGACAGCATCTGATACAGCGATTCACTTCACGGATGCATCCCTGCTGAACCCAACAAGTTACACCTGGAGCCAAGGTTCGTTCACGTATACATTTACAGATACTGTTTGTGACGTTTCGGTAAGTTCGGTTGTGAACTTCATCCCGGATCCATGGACAGAAATTCTGGATACGTTGATTTGTCCCGGAACGACTTACGATATCTATGCAAATGACAACGCAACGGTCGACGGATTTATTTGGAGTACCGGAGATCAAACGAATTTCATTACCGTCAGTGAGCCGGGAGTATACGTTGTAACTGCAACAAACATTTGCGGCAGTTACGTGGACTCAGCATTGATAGAAGTTCAGTTCTGTGATATTGAGGCGCCAAATATTATTTCCCTCTCTTCCGAAGTTGGCAACAATGTTTGGTTTGTTCAGCATCAAGGTCTTGTCGAGTTCGAATGTACAATTACGAACCGGTGGGGCAACATCGTGTACGCGTTTACAGATCCAAACGAAGGTTGGCAAGGACAAACCATGTCCGGCCAATTGGTAGAAGAAGGAACATATTTTTATGTGATCAATGCCAAGATATTAGATGGACAGGAATTGCAGAAACATGGCTTTATTCAAGTAGTCCACTAGAAGAAAAAACAGACGAAAAGAGGAGCTCTGCAGAACTCCTCTTTTTTTGTACGATTGAGTTTACTATTTTTAATGAATAACACTATTGTTGTACTTTGTACAAAAAGTAGGGCATGAAGAAGATAGGCGTTAATGGATTTGGAAGAATAGGAAGATACTCAACTCGAGTAGCTCTGATGAGGGATGACGTGGAAGTTGCTTTGGTGAATGATATCACGAGTGCCGAGACGTTGGCTCACTTGTTTAAGTACGACAGTGTTCATCGTCAGCTTCCGCTTGAGTTTCGTGTAGACGGGAACGATCTGGTTTTTGAAAATGGTAAGCGTATTTCTATCGTATCGCATCATGATCCTGCTGACATTCCATGGTCAGATTATGGTGTGGAGTACGTACTGGAATCCACCGGAATTTTCCGAACGGAAGCATCGGCTTCCGCCCATTTAAAAGGCGGAGCGAAGAAGGTCGTAATTTCCGCACCGGCAAAAGGTGGCAACGTAAAAACGATTGTTTTGGGTCTGAATGATGAACTTTTGGATCCATCTGACGTCGTGTTGTCCAATGCTTCCTGTACAACGAATTCAGCTGCACCCCTTCTGAGTGTAATGTGTGAAATGTGTACGATTGAGAATGTTTTTTTGACAACAATTCACAGTTATACTTCTGACCAGCGCTTGCACGATGCGCCGCACATGGATCTTCGTCGGGCGCGAGCGGCCGCGGAATCAATTATTCCAACAACAACCGGTGCTGCTGATGCGCTTGTGAAAATTTTCCCCCACCTGAAAGGAAAGATAGGAGGAAGTGCCGTGAGGGTCCCGGTTGCTAACGGTTCATTGACCGATGTGACGTTGATAGTAGACAAAGCACCCGGCGAAGATGCAATCAAACAAGCCATGCTCGAAGCTTCTCAGGGAAGGCTGAAATCGATACTGGGATATACGAACGATCCCATTGTATCCGTTGACATCATAGGCAATTCTCACAGTAGCATTTTCGATGCGTCCCTGACACGTGTTCAGGGAAACATGATTAAAATCGTTGGGTGGTACGATAATGAGGCGGGTTACTCCAACCGTTTGGTTGATTTGATCATGAAATTATAAGCAAGGATTGACACGAAAGTCTTCGGACTGTGCTTACGACAAGGAAGCATTCATTCCTGCTACTGCCGATACGTCACCCACGCAGACGGGGAAATGCCTTTCATTTGAGAAAGTGCTGCATTCGCATCGACAGAGCTTTCGTACGACCCCATGGTTACGATGTGCGTTGCTCCGTTTGGCATTACCTTGCTGTCAAGTCCTTGAGATTTGAGCTTTTCAGCGTAACGATTCGCGTTATCAATGGATGAAAATGCACCCCCTACAATGTGATACGGGCCACCTGAAGAGGAGGAAACGATAGGCGTTGGGTCGGGTTCTTCTGCAATTGGATCTTTCTGAACCGGAGCCTCTTCAATCTGTTGATCTTCCTGACGATCTTCCGGTTCCTGATCGTCTGTTGCGGTAGAATCAGCATAGGTTTCATCCGCATCTTCCAGACCAAGCGTTTCACGCATCTCATTAATTTGTGAGTGTTTGTTTTCCTCTTCCACAACCACCTCATCGGCTAAGAAGGGAATCTGCTGTTTTATTTCATCATAAAAAATCCCCACTGCTGTTCCTCCGGCAACAAGAAGGACAATGAACACCATCAGGAACCAGAATCCCGCACTACGCTTCTTTTTTTCTTTCTTCTTACTGGGTTCCTTCGCAGGCGTTTTCTTTTCGATTTCCGGAGCTTTGGCAACAACGGCTTTTTTCTCCAATGCAGGAGCAACTTCTTTTTTTGATGTTTCTTCAACGAATGGCTTCTCTTCCTCAGTTGGCTTTAGAACCTCCTTAGGCTTCTTTTCGGCTTCTACCTTCGGTACCGTGACCGGTGGAATTTTTTCCGCTGCTTTTTTCTCTGTGGTGCTCTTATCAGCAACAGGCTTCTTTGTCGTTGTTTTTTTCGTGGGGGTCTTTTTGTCCACAGCCTTCTTTTCATCGGCTGTTTTTGGGGTAGTCGTTGTCTTTTTCGTGGTTGTTGATTTTTTGGCCGTTGTTTTTTTCTCCGCAGACTTTCTCTCTGTTGTTGCTTTGGCCGTTGTTTTTTTCTCAGCGGGTTCTTCCCCGGGTTTTTCCACCTTTGGCGAAACCCCACTCGGTTTTTCCTCGGCCTTGGGTTCTTTTACCGGAGTATGTGCAACGGATGGCGTAAATTCGATCTCTCCGTCTGCATCTTTGGAAAAGGTTCCCAACTGGAATACATCGAACGAGTCACCCTGATTGAGTTTTCCCAAGATTTCCCGGACATATTTTGCTACCTGATTTTTGGCTTCGGTTTCATCAATTCCATCAGTTTCGGCTATGAACCCGGAGAGTTTGCCATCGTCGTGTTTGAGGTATGGCATGAACATAAATTCACCTTTCTCCCGATTGGTAATGGTCAATGCTCCCAATCCGGGGATGATGACCGTGCTTGATTCCTTTAAAATCTCAAAGATGTACTTATTCATGACGAAACGTTTAGGCTGCGAAAAATAAGGAAAAAATCAGAAGAGTTCTGAAAAAGAGAACGTCTCCTTGAGTCGAACGCCTTTTTCAGTCATTTGCAAAGTTGCACATTCATTCACGGGATCATGCTCGAGAAAAAGAACGAATTCTTCGTCAACAGCCCGGGTTAGAAATGTTCCTTTTTCTTCCAGTGTGATCAACGGACGAGTATCGTATCCCATTACATAAGGTAGTGGAATATGACCTGTACTCGGCAAAAGGTCGGCCATGAACACAATGGTTTTTCCCTTGTACCGAATGTGTGGAATCATCATGCTGTCGGTATGGCCATCTACGAACAACACGTCCATTTCAGGAAAGGCATTCGCCGTGAAGTCCCCGGTGCGCTCGACAAAGTTGAGTTGACCGCTTTCCCGGATCGGTAATATATTTTCTTTGAGGAATGAGGCTTTCTCCCGTAGATTGGGTTCCGTTGCCCATTGCCAATGACGCTCAGTGCTCCAGTAGGTCGCATTTCTAAACTGAGGTTCGAAACCCGTTCGGTCCTTGTTCCACAAAATGGCTCCACCACAGTGATCAAAGTGAAGATGCGTAAGGAAAACATCCGTGATGTCGTCGGGTGAAAATCCGAGTAATTTCAGGTTTGGAATCAAGCTATTCGCATCACTCAGGTAATAGTGCGAAAAGAATTTCTCGCTTTGTTTATCACCAATTCCTGTATCAATCAGCATGAGACGGTCTCCGTCTTCAATGAGTAAACAGCGCATGGACCAATCACACATGTTGTTGTCATCCGCCGGATTGGTTCGTTGCCACAGGGATTTGGGTACTACGCCAAACATCGCTCCTCCATCGAGCTTAAAATTTCCGGCACTTATGGGATAAATTTTCATGAATTGAGATTTGCATAATACAATAAGACAATAGCGAAAATAGCAGAAATAAATCCAATGGTCTTTGTGCGATGCATGGACTCACGAAAAGCGAGAAAACCCGTGAGTCCCGTCAACAAAACAACAGAAACGTTTGTGACAGCCAGCACTGTTGAATCGCTCCAACCCGTGGTTTCATACGAGCGTATCAAGAGATAAATCGAGAAATAGTTTGGAATTCCCAACAGGACCCCGGCAATGATATTTTTCAGCTGTATTTTCTGTGTTTTTCGCACTAATCCGGGGATTAAGATCAGAGATCCGATTGCGCCTGCACACCCGAACCCGAACGCTGAGAAAAGGGATGCATTGATGACTTGCAAGTGATAATTCTGAACATAATTCAAGGTGAAATCAAGTCCACCGCTTCCAAGAAACAGAATGCATAACATCCAAAGCGCAGATTTTCCTCTCGTCGATTTTTTATCCGGAACAGAAACGAGGTAAACCCCGATGAAAGCCAGTGCAATTCCACTTAATTTCATCCAGCCTGTGGTTTCCTTGTATAGAAAAATCATAATCACAACAGAGACGGCCATGCTCATTTTCACAGCAACACTCGTGGATGCAACTCCGTTGCGCTGAGAACTTCTTCCCATGATGAAGAACAACGAGATGAACAAAATTCCGACTCCGCAGGCAAAATACATCCATTGGTATTCCTGCAGAGCTTCCGAATTCCATTGATCTCCGTACAACCCAATGCCAATCCCGAACGCGGTGAGGTAGTTGAAGACAATTGCCTGGAAGGTATTTATGCCCAATCGATCGAAGAGCTTGAAAAAAACAAAAATGCTACTTGAGCACAATACGGACAACAGCAGTTCAGTCATGATTTTCGTAGTAGGCTATTTGATCGGGTCCGCACGATTCCCGCCGAATGGCTTTGCGATTCAGGCTCGGCGCCGAAGTGCCACTTTCCCACTCCTGCTGACCGGTGATTACCCGTGCTTCGTCCCAGATACCAGCAGCTAGAAAAGACGAAAGTGTACGGGCTCCGCCCTCAACCAGCACAGATTGAATATCGAGTTCGTAAAGCTGTTCCAGAATACGTTCAATGCTCATTTCGGAAAGCAGAACATCTTCGTTGCTGCCTTCTTTGAAGCTTTTTCGGGTATTGAAACGGAATGTGTGGGCTGAGTCGTCGAATACAGAATGATTGTAGTTTAATTCCGCAGTTGTATCCAGGATGATTCGAGTCGGATTTTTTCCCTCAACTACCCGTACAGTCAACGAAGGGTCATCGGCCAAAATCGTGTTTTTCCCTACCAGAATCGCTTGTTCCTCCGATCGCCATTTGTGCACCATTTTCTGGGTTTCTTTACCACTGATCCACGTTACTTCTCCTTCTGCTCCATCCGATTTGTCGAGCAGTCCATTTCGCGTTTGGGCCCATTTCAGCACAACATAGGGACGTTTCTTTTCGTGGAAGGTGAAGAATCTTCGATTCAGTGCCCGACATTCCTTTTCCAAGACTCCAACTGTAGTTTCAATCCCGGCGGCCTGTAATCGCTCGATGCCCTTCCCTGAAACCCGGGAAAACGAATCGGTACAACCCATGACAACTCGTTTGAAACGCTTTTCAACCAAAAGGTCGGCACAGGGTGGTGTCTTTCCGTGGTGTGCACACGGTTCAAGAGATACATAAATCGTTGATTCGGGCAACAAACGAGCATCCTCGACTGCGTTTACCGCGTTCACCTCGGCATGCGCCTGTCCGAAAGCTTCATGGTAACCGCTGCCAATGATTCGATCCTGATACACGATTACAGCCCCCACCATCGGATTTGGGGCTACGTAACCCATCCCTTTCTGCGAAAGTTCGAGGCATTTACGCATGTAATGCTCATCGTGCTGCATGAAACGAAGATAGACTTTTGCAACCCGTTGCGGAAGGAAATTTCTGTTATTTTCGTGAGCACCTGATATGAAATGGGCACGAATCATAGAAAAGACGTTTAAGGCGTTGCTGCCAAGTCCATTCACAATCGCGATTGCCCTTACGATCGTGACGTTTGCCCTTGCCTTTTTCTTGACTCCTGCCAGAAATGGCTACGCCAATCACTTTTTTGACATCGCAGATTATTGGCAGCGTGGATTATGGACGGACGGACTCTTGGTTTTTGCGTTTCAGATGATGTTGATGCTTGTTCTCGGGCATGCGCTTGCACTCACAAAAATGGTGGATCGGGTGATTGTCTCGGCGACTCAATTCTGCAATTCGACAGCGAATGCAGCGCTCATCGTTACGTTGTTGACGGTGTTGGTTTCCCTTTTTAATTGGGGGTTAGGATTGATATTCGGAGCCATTCTTGTCCGGAAAGTAGGCGAAAATGCCCGGAAAAATAGAATTCAATTGAATTATCCACTCATAGGCGCGGCTGGATACAGCGGTCTGATGGTATGGCATGGAGGAATTTCGGGTTCTGCACCGATAAAAGCGGCAGACGAGGGTCATATTCATGCTTTGATGAGCGGGGTGGTTCCCGAAGAACAATTGAGCCGGTTTCCCGAATCGGTTTCGTACGCAGAAACCATTTTTGGAGGAATGAACCTTACGGCAATGACGCTGGTTATCGTCGTGCTTCCTCTGTTTATGTATCTGATCGGAAGGAGAACCCAAAAGAGTTCCATGCTTCCCGAGCGATCCGAAGCCAGGGTTTCTGAGGGAAAAGCAACGGGTGCCGAACGGCTGGATGCATCAAATATCCTTGCCGTTATCATCGGAGGGTTGATGTTGAGTTATGCGATCATGCTGGCCGTGAAAGGCTACAAAAGTTCAGGCTGGAGTTTCATCAATCCCAATTTCATCAATCTTACGTTGTTGGGGATGGGATTGACCTTTCACGGGAGTGTTCGATCTTTTTTGCGTGGTGTGAACGAGGCCATTACAGGTTCAGCCGGTATTTTGATTCAATTCCCACTTTATTTTGGCATTATGGGGATCATGAATGGCTCGGGATTGGTACAGATTTTCTCAACGTTTCTTGCGGATGTCTCAAGTGAAACGACTTTCCCGCTGTATACGTTCTTAAGCGCCGGAGTGGTCAACGTATTTGTTCCGAGCGGTGGTGGACAATGGGTGGCGCAGGGGCCTATTATCCTCAAAGCAGCCAGCGATATTGGTGTCAGTTTTCCCAAAGCAATTATGGCACTTTCATACGGCGATCAATTGACGAATATGTTGCAACCGTTTTGGGCGCTTCCCTTGCTGGGAATCACCGGATTGAAAGCCAGAGAAATTCTTCCCTATTCGGTAGCTTTAATGGGCGTGGGAATTGTTCTGTTCGTTCTGGTACTATTAATTTTCTGAAATGCAGAATCCCAAACTCGATCACTTCCTCAAAACTCTCGGACCGGGAATTCTGTTCGCCAGTACAGCCATTGGAGTTTCCCATCTCGTTCAGAGCACGCGAGCGGGAGCAGATTTTGGATTTGCACTGATTCCCTTTGTGTTGGCTGCGAATCTGTTTAAATATCCATTTTTTGAATACGGAAGTCGATACGCGAATGCGACAGGCGAAAGCATCATTGATGGCTACAAGCGCATAGGAACATGGATGCTCGGGTTGTATTTTCTGATCACGCTGGGAAGCATGTTTTTTGTCGCTGCGGCTGTAGGAGCCGTTACCGCCGGATTTCTTCAAAACCTTTTCGGGATTTCAGGATCAGGTATGTGGGGTACCGGTGGATTGTTTGCGCTTTGTGTAGGCATTCTCATGCTGGGGCGATACAAAATTCTCGACTCGATGATCAAGCTGATCGGAGCTGTGCTGCTACTCTCCACACTTTTGGCATTCATTCTGGCACTGTCGAAAGGCGGAAATGTACCGGTTGAAACATTTGTAGCCCCGGATATTTGGTCGAATGAAAGCATTCTGTTCATCATTGCCCTCATGGGTTGGATGCCAACAGCCGTGGACCTCAGTGCCTGGAATAGCCTTTGGACCATCGCTCGTATTCGACAAACGGGTTATCATCCGACCATGAAGGAAACATTGTTCGATTTCAATTTCGGCTATCTTGTATCCACGGGATTATCGATGTGTTTTGTGACGCTTGGAGCTTATATGATGTTTGGATCGGGCGATGAGTTACCCGATTCGAGTTCCGCTTTTGCCAACAGCGTCGTAGAGATGTTCACAAGCCATGTGGGCGACTGGAGCTTTATCATAATTGCAGCGTCGTCGTTTGCCATTATGTTTGGAACCTGTATTGCTATTTTCGACGGATACGCACGTAGCCTGCAGCGTATAGTTGAGTTAATTTCAGCCGACCAGGGGAAGTCTAATGAGCGAAAATCGGTCTATACATGGACACTTGTTGTGGTAGGAATCGGCTCGTTTGGGGTGGTGTTTTTCCTGGGTTCGAAACTGAAAGAATTGGTTGATCTGGCAACCACGATCAGTTTCTTGATCGCACCTGTAATTGCCGTTGTAAACTTCCGGTTGGTAATAGGAAATCAGATCAATCCAAAACATCACCCTCCGTTGTGGCTGAAGGCATTGAGTTGGATGGGAATACTATTCCTTACCGGATTCGCGCTCTATTTTGCATGGTTGAAATTAACCTAGTTCGTTGATGCGTTCAGCTGGACGGGCAACCACTGCTTTACCGCCCTTCACAACAATGGGCCGCTCCATGAGTTTGGGATAATCAGACATTGCCCGTGCCCATTCTTTTTGAGAAAGATTCTTTCCCCTGAAGTGATCGTTGAAATCCTTTTCACCTTTGCGAAGAAGCTCCTCTGCCGAAATGTTGAGTTTTTCCAAAAGATCCTCAATGTCTTTTCCGGACAACGGCTCTTTCAGGTACTCAACAACGGAATAATCTTCGTTTTTCTCATCGAGGTATGCCAAAGCAAGGCGGCTTTTCGAACAACGTGGATTA
>JAURNA010000047.1 GCA_030830385.1 Crocinitomicaceae bacterium
ATGAAATGGTTTGGCAGGTTTACGCCGTAAATGGGTAAATCCAGCGACTGCGCAACGATTGAATATACCAGAGACAAACTCAATGGGTTTCCCTTGCGCATTTCGAGAACAGTATTCAAACAACTGTTCAGTGGTGAATGAAAATCCCTGGGATTTCCGGAAAAGCCATATTTACCATAAAATACCTTGTTAAAGATTCGTACCTGTTCATAAGGAGTTCGATGTTCTCCAATTTCCAGCCAGATATCCTTGCGGATTTCCTGGATTTTCGAACGAATGGCCTGTTCATCCAGATTCGGATATTGATAGCGACTCACGATAATCGCTCCGGACAACAAATTTTTGTTTGGGGAAGCAATCCACGCTTTTAGGTCGTTTCGAACCTCTTCCAGTTGAATTTCTCGAATTAAATCTTCGATCCGGGTTTGGAACAGTAGCCCCAGGTCATCTTCGTTTTCCCAGGACGATTCCAAAATAGGGATCACCTGACTTCCCTGATTGATGAGTTCGTCCCTAACGTGTTGAAACACATTCTCATCCGGATCTTCAATCAGTCGAATAAGCGCCCGTATGGAATTTTCACTTTGCATCTTCTCAAATGTATCAATAGCTCGTCATCGTTCGAGGCATGCCGTCTCAAACTTATAAAGGTCGGCCTGTTAATTCTTTCTTGATTGAAAAAATGTGAAACCTTTTGGCATGATTCTCGTTTATGATGTAACGGATCAATTATTAACAATTACAGGTTAAGACAGGAGGGGGCTCATTGGGTCCCCTCTTTGTTATCTCAAAAGCTTCTGTAAGTGCTTGAGCGACCGTTGATTCTCAGGGGATCCGAGCGCATTTTCTACCTTTAATCGTTCCTCTTTGGTCAAATGCCAACTCAACGAAATTCGATCCGACCAGTTTTCGCGAAGGTTGAAACAGATTACATCAATAGGAAAATGGGCTTCATCCAGCAATGATTCATACAATTCTTCCTGGTTGTAATCCTGTACACGCGGGAAGTTCTTGTAAATATTTCCGAAGGGCATCGTGAGTTTATCGGAGAAAGAAAGTTGACGAATCTGATCGTCGTTCATGATTTTCTTGGTATCGCGGATTTGCACAATGACCACTCCGGACGTATTCTCTTGAATCCAGTCGGCCATTACCTTAATGAATTCATGCGCCGCTTTGCCTCCGTAATTGTCGCGGATTCCTGCGTCCATGAGTTGAACTTGAGGGGTAGTGGGAAGGCTTACCATTGGCATTACGAATGGGAATGTTGCATTTGCTCTGAGGACACTGGAAAATTCAATTTTACCGGCTTTTTGGTTGTCCAGTAAGCTGTAATATTCCACATTTTCACATCCACTCGAAACAGATTCGTAGGTTAAAAACCGCAGCGATTGGGCTCCCATGTACAGACGCCTTCCATCGTTGATGATGGTGGGTGTAAAGACCATTGTGGGGATCATTGCCTTTTCCTCAAGAGGCTTGTAATACTCCAGGGTGTGATTCATCAAATCGTCCGTATTGTCGTGCAACTGCTGTTCAAAAGCAAATCCACGATCTTTGGTGTAGCTCATTCCATTGAAGTGACACTTCTGGTAGCGAATGAAGATGTCGTTGGTTGAGGCCATGAAGGACAGGCGATTCAGCATGTCTTTACCCATCTGCTTTCGATACATTGGATCAGAAAGCGACCGGATCGTGTTTTTCTTTTCGTGCAACAATAACTCCCGGAAGTATGCGGCGCCAATCATTCCGCCGGAAGCTCCGGTGATGAGCTGGATTTGATTGGTCATTTCACCATGGGTAATGTCGTCGCAATGCTGAAGCACAGTTAAGGTCCACAATGCACTCCTTGACCCTCCGCCTGAAGTGGCAATGATGACCAGTTTGGGTTTTTCTTTCGCGGTTTGCTTTTTCCAGTTCTCAAGAGTTGCAATGTAGCTTTCCCGGGAGGATCGAAACGCCGCCGAGTCCATGCAAATGGCCTGTATTTTATCGATGTTGTAATCAACGGGTTTCCCGTAATCGAGTCCGTATGCGTAGCTGGTATAATCGAACAGCTCGGTCTTGGAACTCAGGTAGTTCATTCCAAGGAAAACGCCGAACAATAGGAGATAGACCCAGCCCCTGAACCAACTGCGCAGGGCACTGAAAATCATAAGGACAATCGTCAATAGCAATACAATGCTCAAAGCAGCCGGCACTTCCATGATTGAATAATCGTTGAAAAATCCCAGAAAAAAGAAGAATCCGATCGTGAGCAGTTCAAATACCGATGCATTGATTCGGTTTTTGGCGAAGGTGGCCTCAATTACATTTCTGTCCAGGTGTTTTATGCTTCGGCTTTGGTTCAACCGAAACCCCTTTCCTATGTACAGAAAAGTCTCCTCCTGATCCAATTCGTAGAGATCGTACCAGTAATTAGTGCTGCTGGTTGTCCATGAGCGAATCGGTTGAGCGGTAGAGTTACGTTTGCTGTTTCTCGATCCCACCGGAAAGAAGTAAAAGAAGGACAGAACTATGAAAGTGAGTACGCCCAGCAACCAGGTGATGATGTAGGTGATGATGGTGGTCGTCGACGCCAATTCCTGCGTGTATTGAAACTGCACCATGTGGACGATGTAATAAATAACGAACAACAGCGGAAGGATGGCATTGTTGATGCAAAACTTGAAAAATGGCCGGGAAAGACTTGTGAGAAATGGAAATCTCGGACCAAGGCGCATGTAGCTGTAGGTGTTAAAAGCCGTGATAAATCCTCCGATTCCAAATCCGAGCAAGTAGAACGAAAGTGCGCTTACTTCTCCCTGATATTCGGGCGACAGAAAAAGAAACAGAACTCCAAAACCGGATGCCAACTTATCGCCAACGAACAGAAAGAGCACGGCCCAGAACGAGAGTGCACCAAAATTTCGTTTACTATGGCCAATAAGAAGCTGGATCGGAAAAAAGGTCCGGAAAAACTGGGTAAAACTCCATTTTTGTTCATTAATAGTCATCTATCTATAAGATAACGAAAATCGAGGAGAAAAGGAAATCAGTTCGCTCAATTTTCAATACATTTTATTGCATCCATGACAAAGTATGCCAGGGATTTTCCAACAATTCGTTTTTCATCGTCACTCTGTGGTGCTCCTTCGGGTAAGTGAATGTACTTCGGCCTGACGGTTCTTGTGAATAATCGAATAGCGCTTCTGATCTCATTCACCGTGAATCCGCTCGGTGTAAACGCTGAGGATGGCATTCCTGCGATGGCATCCAGATCGATTTCCAGTGCGCAGTCTTTTCCTTTGAGCGATGCACCAATCGAAGTCACGTCTTCCAGAAATAAGGCGGGTTGATCCAAATAGGCCTCGAATGTACGGTAAGCACACCCATTTTCCTGAAGGAATTGGTAAATGCCCGAACTGTTGTAGGATTCATGCAACCCAAGAAGGTGATAAGAAGACAGAAACCCGTCGTTCATTGCTGCGCTGAATGGATTGCCGCTGTGTCTTCCTTCCAGGGGGCGGGTATCTGCATGAGGATCAATGTTTAAAACATGGAGGTTAGCCTGACTCCCGAAGTATTTCATCAAAGGGTAGGCATTGTTATGTCCGCCGCCGATTGTGATTAATAAGGTATCGTCCCCAAGGTCGAGCGTATTCAGAGTCTCAACGACAAAATCATCCAATTCGGCAACGGCGCTTCTTCTGGAATCCGTATCCGAACGTGAACTGTCCACCTTGATTTGTCCAACCATGGCAATCTCCGCTCCTGAACAAAATGAATTCGATTGCATATTTAGAAACGTCGATAAGAATGCCCGAAATGCCTGATCGCTGCCCGGTCTGCCCAGATTGGCTTGAGGTCCCACATCTTCGCAAATTCCAAGGATGGCAACCTTCGTAGATTCCGAACATTTCGTTGAAACAACCTCACCGATTTTCGTTTCGCCTTCCCGTAGCCGGGTAATGCTCTGAATGAAGCCTGAATCGAAGCCCTGGTATGAAAACGTGCTGTTACTGCTCTTGCTCATAAGGATGCATTAAATTGACAAAATCGTTCGGAGGAGGAATGGGACGCATGGTATCTTTCGTCACGAATACCAAGGTGGTAGTAGCAGTTGCAATCAGTTTTCCCTCTTTTTCAATGGTATAATCAAAGTACAATCGAGGGCCTTTTAAACCTGAAATTACCGTCGTGATCGTTAATTCATCATCATAAAGTGCCGGTGCTATATAATGTACGGAAAACTCAGAAACGGGCAGCATTACGCCACGTTCTTCGAGCAATCGGTAACTCATTCCCAGAGATCGCATCGCTTCCACGCGTCCTACTTCAAAATATTGCGCATAGTTTCCGTAGTAACAATATCCCATCTGATCGGTTTCTCCGTATCGGACCCGCAATGTTGTAATGTGAGAAAAGTGAGTATTCATGAATTATTGAGAAGGAAAAAACTTCGTATAAAAGAATGGAAAAATAAGGATTTAATGCGTATCTTAATGGTTCGTTCAGGCGTTTTTGTATACGATTACCCTATTGGAGCAAATCTCTACCGAGGTAACCTTTTTGTGATTTATACGTTAGGAAAGTAAGGACGAAGTGTTAAATTTTTTGGAAGTAAAACTTTTTAAAAAGTCAACCCAAATCTGACTTTTTTTTTAACTTTTTTATGTAAATATTTGTCCTCAACAAGAGCCACCCGATACTTCTGCGAGGTACGATGCAACTTGGTGGCACGGGCAACAATTTATATTACTAGGGAACAACATGAGCAATAGCCACGAGATTGTATGGGCATCCTGTCTGAAAGTTATTAAAGATAATGTTTCTTTACAGGCGTTTAAAACGTGGTTTGAGCCGATTACTCCGGTTAAGCTAGAAGATGAGGTACTGACTATTCAGGTTCCTTCTCATTTCTTTTACGAGTGGCTCGAGGAGAACTATATCACGCTACTTCGTAAGGTGATAAAAAAGGAGTTGGGAAATGATGGCCGCTTGGAATACAGCATCGTCATGGAAAACAACACAACGAACTCCACACCTTACACAGTGAAGCTACCGGCGCTGAACAAGAAGGCATTGAAAAATTCTCCCGTTTCCATGCCCTTGAACATCAACGAGAAACAAATCCGCAATCCATTTATCATTCCGGGACTTAAAAAGGTGAATGTTGATTCCAATTTGAATCCATCGTACTCCTTTGACAACTTCGTGGAAGGAGATTGCAACCGTCTCGCACGTGCCTCGGGATATGCTGTTGCCAACAAACCGGGAGGAACAGCGTTCAATCCACTTCTTATATACGGTGGAGTTGGACTCGGTAAAACGCACCTGGCGCACGCCATCGGGATTTCGATTAAGAATCAATTCCCAAACAAAACGGTTCTGTACGTTGGATCTGAGAAATTTGCACATCAGTTCATTGATGCGATCAAAAATCAAACGACCAACGACTTTATACACTTTTATCAAATGATCGACGTACTGATCATTGATGATGTACAATTCTTC
>JAURNA010000334.1 GCA_030830385.1 Crocinitomicaceae bacterium
CGGATGCGATTTTGGCCGTGAACTTATTGACAGAGATTCCTGCGGAAGCGTTCAATCCAATTTCTTTCTGAATCCTGCTGCGGATTTCCATGGCAAGCAACGTTGCTGATGGATGATTCAACTTATTCTCCGTTACATCCAGAAAAGCTTCGTCCAATGATAATGGTTCGACGAGATCCGTGTAGTCGAAGAAAATCTCCCGAATTGCACGCGAAACTTCCTGGTAGCGATCAAAACGTGGGTGTACGAAAATCAGATTCGGACATCTTCTTGCCGCAATCGAACTGGCCATGGCAGAACGAACTCCGAACTTCCGTGCTTCATACGATGCCGCAGAAACCACCCCTCTCTCGGCCGATCCACCCACAGCAACGGGCTTTCCTCGAAGCTCCGGATGATCCAATTGCTCAACCGAAGCATAAAACGCATCCATGTCAATATGAATTATTTTTCGTACCAGAAACTCAAAATTAATGTATCTTTGCACCAAGATAATTAGAAACGATAAATGCCAACCGCGATATATTAAATTGAAATCCTAAACTGTACATCTTCCGGAAGATTAACGAATAGATACTCGTATATTCTCTGTATTACACTAGAACCGTTAACAAAATACTCTCTTTTTATGAAACGTAAACTTGACACTGTTGTTTGTAAAATGTTCGATCGAGCTTTTAAGACCAGTAGATTTGTATCACTAAAAGAAAAATACATCATAACCGTGTTGGGTGTGGCAGTATTTTCTGCCAACGTACTGGTTGTCTTTTCCATTTAGTTTTCTGTTTAAAACAACGCAGTCTGCTGCGGGTGAAAGTCAATGCTTTCCCTCACATGCGTTAACAAAACCGAGTGCCCAATCCATTTCTTGAGCGAAAGCATGAAAAGCTGTCCGTTGTTGTCACTGATCAGAATATCTCCGATAAGCGCAACAGGAACTCCGGAAATTTTTCCGCTCTCCGCCTGATCGATCAAATGATGGTTAGCCAGTGCGGACATGAAGTAGGCTTGGTCCATTGTTTGAACCTTTCCCCGGTTCAGGTTTGGGAATGATTCCAGGACGCTCGTTGTCAGTTCTTCCAATTGCGTTCTCCCCTCCCGGAAATCAATTGTGTTGCGCAATAATTTCTTTTTCGTTGCCACCTGGATGACTTCAGGTAAGTCGAAGGCCTGGCTGATTTTCTCCTCCAGCTCACGTGCTTCGTATGCATTGAAACATTCGGCGATTTGAACGGCCCATCGCGCTCCCTGTTCCTTCCAGCGAGTAGACAAACGCCTGACACTTGAGATGCCTACTTTCACGACAGAAGGCCCAAACCAAGCAAGATAAACGGCATGCCTCTCCTGGTTGTAATTTCGTTGCTGCGGACTGATTTTGTGCATGGGCATGTGGTAGAAGGCCGGGTTGAAGCCGGTCGTCTCAAAACAGGCATAGCAATGGTTATGTGAACTGTTGACAAGCGGTGTAACGGATGTACACGGGCTTCCCATGAGTCGGTCCAGGCTGAAGCTTCCCGGACAATAGCGCTCTTCCAGAAAACGTAAGGTAAAGGCGCCATCACTGAGGTGAAACCGACGTCGGTGAAATCTTCCATCCATTTCGTGATCAAAATCCAAATAGGGTTGATTTCCATCGAACCCACATCCCGAAAAAATTACATTTGAATCACTTCGTTCGTTCATATCGACGAAAGTATGATTTTCCAATTAACTGTTTCAATTTATCTACCTTTGCACCCGCAAAGCGTGTAGAATTTACAGTATCATGAGTCACACAGAGGAGATAGAGAAACGCAGAACATTTGGAATTATCTCGCATCCGGATGCCGGAAAAACAACACTTACCGAGAAGTTACTTCTGTTTGGAGGGGCGATTCAGACTGCCGGAGCCGTCAAAAACAATAAGATTAAAAAAACGGCAACTTCCGACTTCATGGAAATTGAAAAGCAGCGTGGTATCTCGGTGGCTACATCGGTGATGGCTTTTCGCTATTCCGGCAAACAAATCAATATTCTGGACACACCGGGACACAAGGACTTTGCAGAAGATACGTTCCGAACGCTGACTGCTGTTGACAGTGTTATTTTGGTGGTAGATGTTGCCAATGGTGTTGAGAAACAAACCGAGCGACTGATGGAAGTTTGTCGCATGCGCAACACACCTGTGATCATTTTTGTCAACAAACTCGATCGCGATGGTAAAGAATCGTTTGATCTCCTCGATGAACTCGAAAGCAAGCTTTCCATTCGGGTACGCCCCCTCACCTGGCCCATCGGAATGGGTGATTATTTCAAGGGAGTATACAATCTCTACGAGAACAAACTCAATCTTTTCTCGGCCAACAAAACAGGAATTTCAAACGACTTCGTCCCGATTGAAAATTTAGCTGATTCACAATTGGACGATTTGATCGGGAGTGATGCTGCGGACGAATTGCGCGGAGAAGTTGAGATGATTGACGGCGTTTACGATCCTTTTGATCGCGAGCAGTACCTTGCAGGAGAAGTCGCACCGGTATTCTTCGGATCGGCTATGAACAACTTCGGAGTAAAGGAGCTATTGGATACATTTTGTCGAATTTCTCCTTCCCCTCGTGGCCGTGAAACAGACCTGCGTCTGGTTGAACCTTCGGATGCTAAATTTTCGGGTTTCGTCTTCAAGATTCATGCAAATCTCGATCCAAAGCACCGAGATCGAATTGCCTTCCTGCGTATTGTTTCCGGGAAATTTCAGCGCAATACGTTTTACAACCATGTACGACTTGAAAAGAAGATGAAGTTTCCGAATCCAACTTCGTTTATGGCTCAGGACAAGAGTGTGATTGATGAAGCATATCCGGGAGATGTAGTTGGTCTGTATGATTCCGGGAACTTCAAAATTGGAGACACACTCTCTGAAGGAGAAAAGATCATGTTCAAAGGCATACCGAGTTTTTCTCCTGAGATATTTATGGAACTTGAGAATCTCGACCCGATGAAATCCAAGCAACTGGATAAAGGTGTTCGTCAATTAATGGATGAAGGGGTGGCCCAGATGTTTATTCAGCAGCCAGGAAACCGAAAGATTATTGGAACCGTTGGTCAACTTCAATTTGAAGTCATCAACTATCGATTGGAGCATGAATACGGTGCAAAATGTCGATTCGCTCCCCGGAACTATACGAAGGCTTGCTGGATAACTACCGATAATGAAGAGCAACTGGCCTCCTTCAAGCGAGCAAAGACGCAGCACATTGCAAAAGACAAAGATGACAACATCGTTTTCCTTGCTGAAACGCCATTCTTACTTCAGATGGCCGAACAAGATTATCCCGATTTGACCTTCCACAAAACTTCTGAATTCAAGCTGGAAACTATTTAAGGCTTCTTTGCTTCAAGCAGATACACCATAGGAATCGGATGTCTGATGTGCTTGATTCTGAATTTTCCGGGTTCGAATTCTTCTGTATGCCTGAAGCAATCGTAGGGTGAGTAATCGTATTCCCGAAAGGCTGAAATTTGCAATCTTTCTGCCAAGAGTGCCCCCATCACTTCATCAAGCGAATGGTTCCAGCTCACGGTCTTATGCTCGAATGTCGCAGAACGATCCCCATAGGTGACTTCATTTTCGCCAACGATCGGATCAGACTTGAAATAGCCATACCCCACCTTGGTGAAATCGTCATCGAACATCCAGACAACCGGATGAAACTCTGCGAAGATGAAACGTCCGCCGGGCTTCAAAAAACGGTTCACAACTTGTGCCCAATGCGTCAAGTCCGGAAGCCATCCTATGGTTCCGTAGCTTGTAAACACGCAATCAAACTGTTCGTCCAAAGCATTGGGGAGAGAATATACGTCGGTCTCAATAAATCGTACCGCTTCACCGCAGCTTTCCGCCAGTCTTCTTCCCTCTTTTATTGCCGCATCAGAAAGGTCTACAGCCGTAACCGTCGCCCCCATTCTCGACAGTGAAATTGAGTCCTGCCCGAAATGACTCTGGAGGTGCAAAACGGATTTACCCTGAATGTCCTTCAAGTATTCAAGCTCAATAGCATTCAATGAGTTTCGTCCTTGAATAAAGGACTCGTTGTCGTAAAAATCAGAAGCAACATGAAATCTGGTTCGCTTGTTCCATGAGTCTTTATTGTGTTTGAGGTATTCTTCCATGCAGAAACGGTGTGATCTTGTTTGAGTAGAAATGTACACCAATTGAACGAAAGGATCAGCGATCAGGAATTATTTCTCATGTGCTCCCGCTTTTCAAGGCACTGCACGAATGCGCTGAGTAAGCCCGTAGAATGGAAACGGCGAAAGAGCACCAAAATTCGATAAGAAAGGCGGAAGCTAGTCCTGCCAAGTCAACACACCCCATCCGGAATCATCGTATTTGTCATTTTCGGTGTTGTGTGCGTCTTTTCCATCACATTTTGTGGTTTTACCCATGGAGACTGAAATTTTTGCATCGGAATGGCGGGTGTATTGAACTCATAATATGTCTTCTCAACTGCTTGTGACACAGCAAAAATCTGTATTCAACAACAAAACCGTGTACTTGATTGTGTTGGTACGTGAGTTATGTGTAATTGACCATCAACCCCAATCGTGAAGGGTTAACTGGATACGAATGCTCTTGGTCAGTTATCCGGCAAGATGAATCTTTATAATTGCCGGTTTCAAAGGTCAGGATTTATTCAACTTTGTATCATTGTGAATCCCTCCCGAAAATCCAGCCCGAAATATTCACTTTAATCTATCCTCCTTTCAACGCCCGGTCAATCGCTCGTTTGTCATCTTTTTCCTTGAGATCCTGACGTTTATCGTGTAGTTTTTTTCCACGTGCCAAGGCAATTTCCAGCTTCGCCCATCCTTTTTCAGAGATGAACATTTTCAATGGAACCACTGTGTTCCCTTTGACTTTCAGGAACTTTTCAATCTTGTTGATTTCCTTTCGATTGAGGAGTAGCTTTCGATCTGCACGCGGTTTATGGTTGTAATACGAGCCGTTTTCATAGGCTGAAATGTGCATATTTCTGATCCAAACTTCACCTTTATCAACTACACAATACGCCTCCAGAATACTGGCTTTTCCGTTTCGGATGCTTTTGACTTCTGTTCCTGTAAGACAAATGCCTGCAACGAATTTGTCTTCGAGGTGATACTCGAAACGTGCCTTTTTGTTTTGTATGTTGATTTGCCTTTGCACGTTATTAAGATGAAAGTATGCAAAAGTAATACTTCTCTCTGAATGACGTGCCAGGGTTTTCGGTAACTTTGCAGGGTGAAAATTTCTTCGAAATACGTCGAAAATGCGGTAGAGCAAATGGCCTCCCTGCCCGGCATTGGAAGGCGCACTGCACTTCGATTGGTGTTGCATCTCATGAGCCGTGATCATGAAGAAGTCTCTCGTTTTTTAGAAGCGTTCAAAGAGATGAAGGAATTCGCAAAGAATTGTCAGGTGTGCAACCATGTTTCCGATCGGGACATTTGCACAATATGCTCAAACCCAACCCGCGATGCCTCGCTCGTCTGTGTGGTCGAAGACATCCGCGATGTTTTAGCGATCGAATCGACCGAATCGTACAAAGGTGTCTACCATGTTCTGGGGGGCATCATCTCTCCCATGGACGGCATTGGCCCCGGTGATTTATGCATTCCATCGCTTCTGGAAAGAGCGGCTGACGGATCGGTTCGAGAAATCATTTTTGCACTCAGCGCCACGATGGAAGGCGATACTACGAGCTTCTACCTCTACAAGAAGATGCGAGATTTAAACATCGCTATTTCAACCATTTCAA
Source organism: Crocinitomicaceae bacterium (assembly GCA_030830385.1). Lineage (GTDB taxonomy): Bacteria > Bacteroidota > Bacteroidia > Flavobacteriales_D > Crocinitomicaceae > UBA4466. The sequence goes on from JAURNA010000334.1 coordinate 5,778, forward strand.
GAGGAGTTTCCGTTGGCGCGGAGCTTCAATATGCCGATGAAGTTACGTTGAGTCGATCGCTGGTGAACCGACAACCCTACGAGGCTTAGCTATTCGTCCCAAAAACACTCTGAAACCCTCTGTTCTTCTCGTTTGGTATTACACACGGTGACTTTGGATGAATCTACGAAGCATTTCAACGTTCATCCGGTATCAGGGAAACACGTTCTGAATCGCCATCTGACTGGTGAAAATCGGATCACGCTGAAGCCAGAAACCGGTATGTACATCGCAAGCACAGTTGGGGTTGATGCTCAATCCTTCCAAGGGTTGATCGTTCAATGAATATTCCAGTTACACACAAATGATTGTGAAGAAAACAAAGGAGTCCATTCGGCTTAAATTGCTCATTGATATACATTCAGACAAACTAAATCAAACACTATGTTTAAGGAATTCAGAGAATTTATCATGCGAGGCAATGTGATCGATCTTGCGGTAGCAGTGATTATCGGTGTGGCATTCAAAAGCATTATCACATCGCTGGTGAGCAACATCATCATGCCTGTTCTGGGAATGTTCATCGGTGAAAACTTCAACAATTTACTGTTCGAGATCAACGGCGTAAGCATTATGTACGGTAACTTTATTCAGGCAGTTATCGAATTTGTGATCATTGCATTTGTAATTTTCATGATGATCAAATTGATAAACCAGTTTCAAAAGAAAAAAGAAGAAGCTCAGACCGAACCTCCTGCACCCACGAAGGATCAAGAACTTCTTACCGAAATAAGAGATCTATTGAAAGACAATTAATTTTCAATTCGTTTATCGTGCAAAGGCTCTGTTCATAGAACAGGGCCTTTTTACTCCCAATCGAAATTATGTTTCCCCCCTGATGCTCGTCATTTCGTTCCAAAACCGCTTTCACGTTCAGGATACAGGCAACATCGCGTTCTGCATCGGAGTCTTTTTTATTTTCTGTTTCAATCGTTGGATTGGTCCGTTCAATAGCGAAACGGAAGCTCAAAACCTTTTTTCTCAAATCAATGCGACCATTGGACATCATAAAGAGGCGTCCGTGGTAGACCTAAAAAAGTGGTGCAAAAGCATCCAAGTAGGGGTTGATTGTCAGATTTGTGATGATGTATGGTTGTTAAAGGATGATAAAATTGATTCGTCCGGAGGAAGAATTCAACAACTTTTCCGTTATTTGTACGTCTTGTTAGTAAAGACAGAACTTTGGGGCCGTATTGGATTTGACAGCGATAGCGGTTGCGAAGTGTAAGCATGTCGAGCCATGTGGTGAGTCTCGTAAAACTCTAGTCACAAACCATAATTGACAATACGTCATACGCTCTCGCTGCGTAATTAGTGGAATGCTAATTACCTTAATTCTAGCCGAATAACAGTAAGCAGAACGAGTTCCTTCTCCCATGCCTCCGCCTGATAGGCAGGGAATTAGAAGGATCAATACTTTCAGGATAGCATTCGTGACGCTTCTAAGCGGATGTGAAATCCAGAAGCTAAGCGTAACCCTTGGGTGTCTTTGTCCGAAGTTACGTCTA
>JAURNA010000335.1 GCA_030830385.1 Crocinitomicaceae bacterium
AAGCATTTCAGGATGAAGTTTCCGTAGACATGTTGAAGCACTTTGCTGAGGATGCTGGAAAAAGTCAGGAAGAAATGGAGAAGATTACCGAACCCAGGAAAGAACTCGGCTTTACCGCCGACGGAATTCTGTTGGTGAAAGAAGAAGGAAAATAATTCTGCTGAATGAAACGAGAAAGAGACCGCTGACAAATGCCAGTAGCCTCTTTTTTTATTTCGTAGGGTCGAATATTTAGAAACAATATTCGTTCTTCTCAATTAAGGTCTGCGAAATCAATTGGCGCGCTGCCTTCGGATTGAAGTCCTGAACTTTTGTAAAGCGCTTGAGCCCTAACATCATCACGCGAAGTTCATCAGCTTCAGCAAACGACTGAATTGCGTCTTTCCCTGCTTTGTTCATACGGTCGGCAATATCGTAAAAATACAATCGGGTGATGGCAATTTGGACGGCACAGTTTTCCTCTCCTTGCTCGTCGATCATTTGTTGCGTACGCAGCAAAGCGGATTCTGCCAAATAGGTCCACATCGACATATCGGCTATGTTCATCAATACTTCCTGTTCTTTTGCCAGGGTTTGCATTAATTTCTGAACAGCGGATCCAGCGACCATCAATATGGATTTCTTGAATCCTTTCAAGTATTCGAATTCGTTGCCAAGCGCTCCTTCCGGCGGATCTGAAAACTCAGGAATACTCATCAGTTCGTTTGCAACCTGCATGGCAGGACCCATCAGGTCCAATTCGCCTTTCATTGCACGGCGAAGTACCATATCAACGGTCAATAAACGATTGATTTCATTCGTCCCTTCAAAAATCCGGTTGATCCTCGCATCTCGATAGGCGCGTTCCACGCTGGACTCAGCTGAGTAGCCCATTCCTCCAAAAATCTGAACGGCCTCGTCTACCACATAGTCGAGTGTTTCCGACCCTGCGACTTTCAACAAAGCACATTCGGGAGCAAATTGCTCGATTCCCCTGAGGGTTGCTTGTGCTTTATCCATTCCGGATGCTTCCAAAGCGGCAATTGCATCTTCAATATTCTGTCCGGCACGGTACGTGGCAGATTCAGTTACGAAGGTTCGAACGGCCTGCTCAGCGAGCTTGTATCGAATGGCTCCATACCGGGAGATTGGACGTCCGAATTGCTCGCGCTCGTTCGCATAGCGCACTGAATCAGTGATGGATTTCTTCGCACCTCCCAATACACCAGCCGCCAGTTTAATCCGCCCGATGTTCAAAATGTTCAAGGCGATTTTAAAGCCATTTTCGCGCGTTGATAGCATATTTTCTGCGGGAACTTTTACATTGTTGAAGAATATCTGACGGGTAGATGATCCCTTGATTCCCATTTTTTTCTCTTCGGGGTTCAATGAAATCCCTTCACTATCTCCCTCTACCAGAAATGCCGAGAGTTTATCATCGTTGTCGATTTTAGCGAATACTGTGAAAAGATTGGCAAATCCACCGTTGGTAATCCACATTTTTTGTCCGTTCAGCAGGTAATGCGAACCGTCTTCTGATAAAATGGCTTTCGTTTTTCCTGAGTTTGCATCGGATCCTGAACCGGGTTCTGTGAGACAATATGCCGCCTTCCATTCACCGGAAGCCAATTTGGGAATGTACTTATTGCATTGCTCGTTGTTGCCGTAATAGAGCAGAGGAAGTGTTCCAATGCCTGTGTGTGCTCCGTAAGCGACCGAAAATGAATATCCCTCACCGAGGCTTTCAGTTGCCAGAAGCGAAGTTTTGAAATCGACACCCATCCCTCCTAATTCCTCAGGAACAGACATTCCCAAAAGTCCCAGCTCTCCCGCTTTTTCGATTAAAGAAGGCATCAAACCTTCCTCCAGAGAATCGATGCGGTCCAGATTCGGAACGATCTCTGTTCGAATGAAATCCCTACACATAGCGGCGATCATACGCTGTTCTTCCGACCATTTTTCAGGGGTAAATATCTCAGAAGGGGAGGTATCCCGAATCAAGAACTCTCCACCTTTGATTGCGTTGTTATTTTCAGACATAAATAGTGTTACAATATTGATCCGACACGAATATACGAATTCCTTAATATTATGCGCGCATAACAAGAAAATATTTTTTAATTTGATCGAAACTCTCTACTTTCATCCGGTACAGATATCGAAAGTAACGCGGCATGTTGAAAACCTCCTTTCTATTTGTGGTAGCGTTGGCTTTTACAACAGCTGCGCAGGAACCGGACTCCACTAAAATCTGTGGTGTTAGTTATGTATCGATGAACACGGAATTCGATAGTTCGTTTGTGCGTCCTGTTCTGGAAGTTGGGGCGAATTGGGTAGGAATAATACCGTATTGTTTCATGACTTCCGCTACCCAACCTGAATTGCATTACAATCATAAAATGCAATGGCAGGGGGAGCGTCTTGACGGAGCACGCGAGATCATACAACGAAATCATGCACGAGGACTTAAGGTCATGGTGAAGCCTCAGATATGGATTCATCATGGAATCTATACTGGTAAAATTACCATGAATTCGGACGAAGAGTGGCAGGCCTTCGAAGATAACTACAGCAAGTACATCCTGGATTTCGCACGAATGGCTGAAGAAGAAGGGGTTGCGATGTTTTGCATTGGGACCGAAATGGGAAGAGTTGTAAATGAACGACCCGAAATTTTTGAGCGATTGATCGAAAAGGTGCGCGAGGAATTTAGCGGAAAGCTCACGTATGCTTCCAATTGGGACGATTACCACGGTGTCGGGTTTTGGAAAGTGCTCGATTATATCGGTGTGGATGCGTATTTCCCACTTGCAAAGGAAGCAAAGGCATCAGTTGGAAAACTGAAAAGCGGTTGGACGCCTCATTGGCGCGAATTGGATTCGCTTTCAGACGCTACCGATGTTCCGGTTTTGTTTACTGAGTACGGCTATCGGAGTAGTGTAGGCTGTGCGATCCGGCCGTGGGATTACTCCAATAATGAGGAAACAAAAATTGATCAAAAAGAACAACTTCGGGCGCTCAGTGCGCTCTACGAAGTGATTTGGGATGAGCCGAATTTTGCCGGAGGATTTTTGTGGAAATGGCACCCAAAGCATGAGCAGGCAGGAGGAAAGAACAATTCGATGTTTACGGTTCAGAATAAGATGGCTGAAGAGGTTGTTCGTGAACGGTATTCAGCAAATTAATTTTCTGCGAATCCCGCTACGGCTACATTGAGGGGGTATTTTTTTCGTTGCGTTTGCAGAATTCCAGCTTGAAATGTTCTTCCCGGAAACAGCGTTGCTCCCGGGGTCAGGATGGAAAAAGAATCTTGTCACAGCATTTCAACTACGCCTGCTGCTCCCTGTCCTGTTCCAACGCACATGGTTACGACACCATATTTTTCGTTTCGACGTTTTAATTCGTTTATGATCTGAACGGTCAGTTTTGCTCCCGTACATCCCAGTGGGTGACCCAGTGAGATTGCTCCACCGTTTACGTTTACGAT
>JAURNA010000336.1 GCA_030830385.1 Crocinitomicaceae bacterium
AGGATTCAACCCGTATGCATGTCGAGTACGTGCTGACAGATCCCCTTGATCCGGACTTCATCTCTATAGACTTTGAGTCGGAGGAGCGTGAACTTTTCTCGAACAACGCGAATCTGAAGAACCAGTACATCAACCTTGAGCTACAGAAAACGGCCACCGAGCTACAGAAATCGTTTTTGTATCCGACACTTAGTTTTCAGGCTGGCGTTCAACCCGCATGGTCTTCTTTTCGTGATTTGAGCGACGCGGGACAGTCGCTAATCACAGAAACAATGTCTCTATACGGAAACCTGAGCCTTCGTTATACACTCTTTAATAATTGGAAGTCAAAAAGAGCCGTTGAAGTATCGAGGATTCAGGAAGACATTACCCAAGTGGGCATCAATAACATGAAAAAAACCTTGTCAATGACCTTGCTTAACCTCGTTGAACTGTACAATGCCAGAATCGAAATCGTCAGATTATCGGAGCAAAATGTTCACTATGCTGAGCGGGCCTATGAATTGGGAAGGAATCGTTTTCTCACAGGTTCGATTAACTCGATAGAGCTTCTGACGCTTGCCAATAGCAAGCAATCTACGGAAATTCAGCATTACGAGAATCTGTTTAATTGCATGGATACATATCTGGAAATCTACAAGATGACTGGAAAGCTACAGCTAGAATACGAACCGTAGCTTCACCAGTCATCTGTTCCTACTTAAGTAGCGTTACATGTCCTACGAATAGCCTCGTATCGGGGGAGTGCTGCAGTCCCACAACAATTTTCCAGGTATAAACTCCATCCTGGCAAGGAATGGCATCCAACGTGTACTTTCCGTCCCAGCCAACTTCCATATCGTGCGTTTCAAAAATAAGTTCTCCCCATCGATCGAAGATGTACATCACGTAATCGAACTCATCAAATCCTTCCATTTTTGGCTTGAATACTTCATTCACTCCGTTCGCATCCGGCGTAAAGGCATTTGGGACGTACATGACATAGTCCTGTTGCACATTGACGTACTTAATGGCTTCGGCAATACATCCCCACTCATTCTTTCCAGTAAGTGTTACCGCGTAGGTTCCCGGCTCATCATGAGGGAACGTGTGTGCTGGCTCAAACTCATATCCGTTTGGTGATCCATCTCCGAAATTCCAAACGTAAGCGATTGCTCCTGAACTCAGGTTGTCAAATCCTGTTGTACTCATACTTGTCATTAAAGAAGGATCCAGAATATTGAATTCCACGTCTGGCAGAGGACGAACGACCACACGAGCCGAGTCAATGTCTGTGCACCCTTCTGCCGAGGTGCCGATTACCGTATATGTTGAACTGGTAGTTGGGAAGAATTCACCCCCAGTCTGAATGCCACCTGCCCACTCAAATGTAGCATCACCCGTAGCCGTCAGCGTTACTCCTTCACCCAGACAAATCTCAGCATCAGAAACCGAAACCACAGGTTTTGCATGAACCGTTAAGAGAACCGTATCTGATCCGCTGCATCCCGTACTCAATGTATCGTACACTACGTATTCAAACGTTCCTGCGGGCTGCGTAAACGGCACACCGTTCTGCACCCCGTTTCCCCATTGAATATTATATCCATTGACAGAAAGCACCACGGGGTCTCCCTCGCATGATTCAACATCTGCTCCGGCTTCTACAACTGGATTATCATTCACCGTTACCGATACGTAATCTGTTTCTTGGCAGCCGTTGATATCCGTTCCTGTTACTGTGTATATCACAATTCCTGAAGCCTGTGAGAAAGGAATGCCGTTTGAGATACCACTTGTCCATGTGTAGGTATTGGCGCCTGAACCACTCAATGTAATCATTTCATGCTCGCACACTTCCAAGTCCGGACCTGCACTAACATCGGGAAGAGCATTCACCGTTATGTCAATTCGATCTGAGTTTTCGCATCCGTTTGCATCGGTTCCCGTTACGGTGTACGTAATGATACCCGGAGCCTGTACAAATGGCATCCCATTGTTTGCGCCATTGTCCCAGAAATAACTCACTGCTCCTAAACCACTCAGGGTTACGAACTCTCCTCCACAAACCACGATATCTGCTCCGGCATCCACATTGGGTAAAGCGTTCAGGGTTACGTCCACCTGATCGGTGTTCTGACATCCATTTGCATCGGTTCCTGTTACTGCATACGTTACGGTTCCAACTGCCTGAACGAATGGTACTCCGTTGGTAATTGCGTTATCCCATATGTACGTCACAGCACCTCTTCCGAATAGTGTCACGGATGCTCCGTCGCATACTGATACATCAGGTCCGGCACTGACCAAGGGTAACGGATGAACTGTCACATCAATCTGATCCGTATTTTGACATCCGTTTGCGTCGGTTCCTGTTACCGTGCAGGTTGTCGTTCCTACCGCTTGAACGGAGGGTACTCCATCGGTTATTACGTTATCCCAGCTATAAGACAAGGCTCCTGATCCGGATAGTATCACGGATACTCCGTCGCATACGGCAACGTCGGGTCCGGCACTGACCAAGGGTAACGGGTGAACTGTCACGTCCACCTGATCGGTGTTTTGGCATCCGTTTGCGTCGGTTCCTGTTACCGTATAGGTTGTCGTTCCTACCACCGGAATGAATGGAACACTATCGGTTACTCCACTATCCCAGGTGTAGGTTACCGCACCGCTTCCGGACAGTGTCACGGATGCTCCGTCGCATACAGCAACGTCGGGTCCGGCACTGACCAAGGGTAACGGATGAACTGTTACGTCCACCTGATCGGTGTTCTGGCATCCGTTTGC
>JAURNA010000337.1 GCA_030830385.1 Crocinitomicaceae bacterium
CGATAACGTGATGGAAACGGGTATGAAGAGCTCCCGGATAAACGAGGTGCGTGAGGCCGAGCTGCTTGATTCTCCGAAGTCGCTGGAAATAGGGATGCTCAATTACATCAAAAATAATCTCCTTCGGAATCGTAATAAATCCATACACCGGATCGTTTACTAGTTTCTTCTTGTTGTTGTGGTCAAATTTCGGGCGCAATTGCATACTTTTAAAACAAATTTAAAATTACAAAATAACAAGCACTATGCAGGGTCGAATCCTTTGGGCAGATGACGAAATCGAATTGTTGAAGCCTCACATTTTATTTCTGGAATCGAAAGGTTATGAAGTCGTTTCTGTAAACAACGGCGCCTCTGCGGTAGACGAGAGCAATGCGAATGAGTTCGATATCATTTTCCTCGATGAGAACATGCCGGGCATTACGGGACTTGAGGCATTGTCGCGAATCAAGAAGCACAGACCCTACGTTCCCGTGGTGATGATTACCCGGAGCGAAGAGGAGCGAATCATGGAAGAAGCGATCGGAAGCAACATCGCAGATTATTTGATCAAACCTGTGAATCCCAATCAAATTTTGCTGTCCATCAAGAAAAATCTGGATAAGAGTAAACTTGTCTCCCAAAAGACAAATTCCGATTATCAGCAGGAGTTTCGGGAATTGGGAATGCAGCTCAACAGCCGATTGGACAAACATGAGTGGACCGAAGTGTATGAGAAACTTGTGTACTGGGAGATTGAATTGGATCGAATCGAAGACAGTGGAATGACCGAGATTCTGAACATGCAGAAGCGAGAGGCTAATACACAATTCTCACGGTTCATTGAAGACAACTACCTGAATTGGCTGAATGGAGTGGAAGAGTCGCCACAAATGGTGCACACATTGATCAAGAAGCGTATCAATCCGATGCTGGATAACGAAGACCCATTCGTGATTGTGATTGACAACCTGCGCTACGACCAATGGAAAATGATCAGCCCGATCGTTTCGAAGTACTTCTCAATCAGCTCCGAAGAGATCATCTATTCCATTTTGCCCACGGCAACTCAATATGCTCGAAATGCATTTTTTGCGGGTTTGATGCCCTCTGAAATCGCACGTCGTTTTCCGAATCTTTGGAAAAGCGAGCAGGATGAAGGAAGTAAGAATACACATGAGAAGGATTTTTTGGAATCCAACCTCAAACAGTTGGGCCGAGACATCCGTTGGTCCTACAATAAAATTACAAACCTCGATGCAGGTAAGAGACTCGCCGACAACTTCAGTGAATTGCTGACCAACAGCCTGAATGTAATCGTCTACAATTTTGTGGATGTGCTGTCACATGCGCGAACGGAGATGGAAGTTATTCGTGAACTTGCAGAAAATGAATCCGCATATCGATCGATTACTGTTTCATGGTTTGAACATTCTCCTTTGCACGATATTCTAAAGAAGTGCGCCGAGTCAGGACGAAAAGTGGTCATTACTACGGACCATGGAACGGTACGCGTTACAAATCCTGTTAAGATCGTTGGTGAACGAAACACGAATACGAATTTGCGTTACAAGGTTGGGCGTAATCTTTCCTACAAGGAAAAAGAGGTGTTCCGGGTGAGTAATCCGGACGATGCATTTTTACCGAAAAGCGGACTCTCCAGTGAGTTTATTTTTGCAAAAAACGACGATTACTTCGTCTATGCTAACAATTACAACCAATACGTCAATTATTACGGGAATACCTTTCAGCACGGTGGAGTTTCACTCGAGGAAATGCTCATTCCGTATATCGAGTTGAGTCCGAAATAGACGATTCAATCTGCACAATCGCTTGCCGTGTTCGCACGCTTTCGGACATGTGATTTTTCAACAGGATGAACGTTCTTTTCCTGAAGCGATCTACATTCTGCGAGATGGAAAAAAACAGGATTCCCAGCATTGTTTATTGACTGCAAACGGCTTGCAGATGTCATGACCAGAATTCGACCGAAATCAGGCATTCATTCCGTAACTTTGCCAAAAGTTCAATATGGAAGACATTCACATTCACCGATTAGAGGATCTTCCCTCGGCTGCTAAGCATTTTCTGGAAACCGTTGGACATCGTAAGATTCATGCCTTTAAAGGAGAGATGGGAGCGGGAAAAACAACGTTGATCACCGCTGTATTGCAAGCCATGGGGATTGAAAATCCGGAAGGATCGCCCACCTATTCATTGGTGAATGTCTACGATAGTGAGATGTACGGAAAAATCTATCATTTCGACTTGTATCGCATTGATGACGAATCAGAAGCGTTAGACATCGGAGTGGAAGAAATGCTCTATTCAAATAACTATTGTTTCATTGAGTGGCCGGAAAAAATAGAAAGTTTACTTCCAATTGAAACGATTTGGTCAGATTTACGTATAAACGAAGACGCATCGCGAACGTTAACCATCGACCTATGATAACAGATCCGGAAATTCTCAAGCATTTGATGGAACAGGGGAGTCTGCTTCCCAAAGAGGAAATGCTCGAAATCGCCCAGCAAAGGGGTAATTTGTTCATTGGTATTCCCAAAGAAACATCGTTTCAGGAACGAAGGGTTGCTCTTGTGCCCGATACCGTTTCTGTCCTGGTAGCAAACGGACATCGGGTGCGCGTGGAGAAAGGATGCGGAGAAGGATCGAACTTTTCTGATCGTGATTACAGCGAGGCAGGAGCAGAAATTTGTACGAAGAAGGAAGTATTCGAAAGCGATATTATTTTCAAGGTAGCACCGCCGAGCGAAGAAGAGGTTGAGTTGATGAAGGGAAATCAAACGTTGATTTCTGCTCTGCAAATTTCCATTCAGCCGAAGAAGATTCTCAAAATGCTGATGGACAAGAAAATGACGGCCATTGCGTGGGACTATATTCGCGATGAAAGTGGCGTTTTTCCTGTAGTTCGGACGCTCGGGGAAATTGCCGGGACGACGTCTGTGCTCGTTGCCGGAGAATTGCTTTCCACATTCGGAGATGGAAAAGGGGTGATGTTAGGAGGGATTGCGGGTGTTCAGCCTGCTGAGGTCGTAGTGATTGGCGCTGGAACGGTAGGGGAGTACGCGACTCGTGCCGCACTTGGTCTGGGAGCTTCTGTAAAAGTTTTCGACAATTCATTATTCAAATTGCGACGTCTTCAGAACAGTCTGGGAACGCGGGTTTATACATCTGTGATTCAGCCAAAAGTGCTTGCAAAAGCACTGATGCGCTGTGATGTTGCCATCGGTGCCTTGCGGGCTCCATTGGGCCGAACACCATGCGTGGTAACCGAGGAAATGGTGCAGCAGATGAAGGATGGATCGGTTGTAGTCGATGTGAGCATTGATCAGGGTGGATGTTTTGAGACGTCTTCCGTGACCAACCACGACCACCCGACATACGATCGGCACGGAGTGATTCACTACTGCGTACCCAACATTGCCTCGCGTGTTTCTCGCACTGCTTCATTCGCACTGTCAAACATTTTCTCACCGATTCTGGTTGATATGGGGGATAAGGGAGGATGTCGCGAGTTAATTGGTCGCGATGTTGGCTTTCGAAGCGGAGTATACATGTTCAAGGGCGTTCTCACAAGCGAGGTCCTCGGAAAAGTATTTGATCTCAAATACAAAGACATTGAACTTTTGTTAATGGGTATAAAATAATGACCGGAGAAGAGCATATTGTTCCGTTGAATTTGCCGAAAACGTCCCTGCAACTGCGCAAAATCGACGGACGTGTTCATGTACGTTGCCTCATCCGTAATAAAGATTTGGTCTTAACTCCCGAGGAATGGGTGCGTCAGCATACGGTTGCGTATTTGATTCAAAACGGTACTTCCAAAGGACGAATTGCTGTTGAGTACCAACTTGCGTACAACGGCCGCATCAAGCGAGCCGATATTGTTGTGGTTGATGACGAAGGAAATCCGTTTCTTTTGGTTGAATGCAAAGCTCCTGATGTTTCCATTTCCGAAACAACGCTCAATCAAGCGGCTCAATACAATAAAGAGTTAAATGTACGCCATGTAATTTTGACGAATGGACGGTCTCACTACACCATTTTCCTGGACGTTGAAAGCAATGAATGTAAAATAGAGCGTGTAACGCTTCTCAATCAGGAGACGCGGATTTTGGGTTGATGTGCCGGTTGCACAACTTTGCTGATAGACCCACACAATCCTCCCTAAACAAACATTTTGGTCTCTTATTTTCAATCATGCAGGACAAAAAGAGGATATTTGTACCAAAAATTGTGTAGCCTTTCTCTTTTTAATCATTATTAAGGCGAACCAGAAAATGCAAATTCGAAAAATTAAATTCCATGAAAACCACGTTTATTATTTCACTTGTCTCACTTGTCTCATTTAAGTCTTCTGCCCAGAAAACACCCGCCGATAGTTTGAGGGACATAGGGCAGCTTCAAACTGCTATTGAACAGTACTCGGAACAGTATCTGGATGATCCTGCTAATAAGTATAACACATATAATTATGCTTGTGCCCTGGCGCTTTCAGAGCAGATCGATTCTGCATTTCATTACCTGAATATTGCCTTGACAGGAGATACAACAGCTCGCCCATTGAATGATCCTGATTTTTATTTTCTTTTGGAAGATTCTCGTTGGGCAGACCTCGAAAATGAAATGATAAAACGAATTGAAGAGGCATTTTTTACATATAAATACCCTGATTTAGTAAAGGAATTATGGCGCATGAAAATTAAAGACCAAGCCTTTTATTATCATGAAAATCTTGCGGAAAATAAGTTGTTTAATTCTGCTATTTGGGAGTTGAAAAGAAAAATAAATGAACAAAACTTAGACAGACTTGAAGAGATAATTGAAGAGTATGGATGGCCAAAGCAATCCGAAGTCGGACACATGGCTGCGGGAACTGTTTTTTTAATCATTCAACATGCTGATCTGGAAACTCAAAAGAAATATTTACCGACCATGACTGAAGCGGCAAACAACGATGAAGCGCAATGGTCTTCTCTTGCAATGTTAATGGACCGCATCAATATGCGTGAGGGTAAACCTCAGATTTATGGTTCTCAAATTAGAGGAAATGGTGACGGCAATTTCGAAGTATACGAAATTGAGAATCCAGAGTATGTAAACCAAAGACGTGCTGAAGTGGGGCTTGGTCCAATTGAAGATTATGTGAAAATATGGGATATTGAATGGACCATAGAACAAAAAGCTAAGTAGATTCACTCTGAATACATTTCATGAGCTTCGAAGGTAGTGTTCTCTACATTCTGTTCTGAATCATTCCTTTCAACACGTAAGAACTTACAACGGTTACATCCATTATTTTGGTAAAATAGTCACGTAGGTTTAAAATTATCTCGTGTAATCAAACAAGCAAAAATACGGACAGATAAGTTATTTTTTTCCGCCACCCTTAGAGCCTCCACCTGATTTTCCGACTCCCGGTGATTTATTACTTCTTCCACCACCTGATTTTCCACCGGTTGTTGATGGCCATCCACCAGCATTTCCCTGCCCCGATTGTCCTGTTTTTCCCATAATTAATTGAATTAAAATCACATACCTACTTCTGTTTAAAGTCCTTTTTCGGCTTATTCCGACCCTATGTTTGTTAAATTGCCCATAACAGCCCATGAACATTTGGCACATGTGCCTGTTGCATAACTTCACTACTTAAATATAAGAAATTAAGATCAAAACCGTACTCAGTTCTTTCTGTCTTTCAGTTTGCAAGGCAAAAAGAAATGCCTGAAATTCAATGCCAGAACGGCAAAAACGAAGGCTGAAGAGTCACAACACAAATCGAACCAATAGGGGAGTTGATTGATGAGTTGGAGTTGGATGAGGATTAGTTTTTTGTAGCGCAATTATCCAAATTTTGGTAATTAGGGTGATGGAAAACTAAGTAGGTTAATTTATTGAGTAATTGAGTTTATGTTTTTTTTAGTTCTAATTTGCGTTTACCTCCATATTTTGGTACTTTTCGCAAATAAAAACTAAATAATTGTCTGTTTCTGACTATATAAAGCAATTGCAAAGCTATGAGGAATATGCGTTCTCTTGGGAAGAACTACTACAGAATTGCAATGTTCCACTGGCTACAATAAAGAAAGAAGTACTACGATTGACGGAAAGAAATGAAATCGTTAATCTACGACACGGCTTCTATCTAATTATCCCACCACGGTATAAGAATTTCGGAAAACTACCTGTGCAACTCTATGTTGACAAGCTCTTTAAGTTTCTGAATAAACCTTATTACGTTGGATTGTATTCGGCGGCATTATTTCATGGAGCTTCACACCAACAAGTACAGAGCGATTACGTAATTACTGTTCCTCCAGCATTGCGAGATATTGATAAGGGTAACATTCATGTACAGTTTTTTAATGCTTCGAATTGGTCAGAGAAGAATATTCAGGAAAAAAAATCTGATGCAGGATTATTCAATGTGTCGTCACCTGCCTTGACCGCCACCGATTTAGTGAATTACCACACTAAGATTGGAGGTCTGAATCGAATGTTGGCGAACATAGAAGAACTTTCAGAAGAAATTCAACTGGAAGATTTAAAAACCTTATTGTCGTGGTATCCGAATAAGAGTACGTTACAACGTTTAGGATTTTTATTCGAAGAAATCGGTATGGATCAAACTTATACAGATCTAATTTTTGAACGATTAAAGAAGGATAAATTCTATTCAGTAGTACTTAGCCCTAAAAAAGGGGAAAAAGCAGGAAGCACTGGAAACAGATGGAAAGTGGACGTAAACATTAAACTGGAAAGCGACTTATGATCCCGAAGCCTTACATAGCGAAATGGCAGGAACATGCACCATGGAATTCTTTTGATCAGATTGAGCAAGACTTA
>JAURNA010000338.1 GCA_030830385.1 Crocinitomicaceae bacterium
AAATGGACAAGCGTATGCTCCGGGTGATCGCCGAAAACTACGGCGGCGGGCCCGTCGGCCTCGGCACCGTGGCCGTCGCGGTGGGCGAGGAAAACGAAACGCTCAGGGAAGAGCGCGTGTATCGCTTCACCAATGAAGGGGAAATGCTTCAAATGACAATCAAAGGTTACTACGAAGGCACGCTTATCGAAAGTGTTACTTTTCAGTACCTGAGCGTTAAGGATGAACACGGCTATGCGAAAGTAACCCGTGTAGATTCGAACTTCTCAATGGAATCCGCGCAGTGCTATACCCTGTTTGATAAGGAGATGTATAACAACCGATTTTTAACGTACAGAGAGCCGGGAAAAGGAAATTACCTCTATTGTATGATGAGTGAGGCGGACAAAACGACATTGGGAATTGATTCACTGTTGAATCCGCGTGCAGAGGACCGCGTCGTTTTCGGCAATATCCAGAAACCACAGAGTTCGTTTCACGTGGAGAACAAGGTCAACAAGATCAACGGATGCATTTATACCTACGATTCGAAAACGGGCGCACCAATGAACGTGATCAGAGAAAATTCGCCGTTTCGTTATCACAGAACCATCACTTACGAAAACAGTGGTCAATGTTCGGGATTCGTAGACTCAACCTTCAGTATTGATCGTTTTATCGCCGCAAAGCAATCGCTCATTGAACGAAATGAACAACAACTTCCCGTGCGAATAGTTCACGGAAGTGCCGATCCGTCCACAAAGAGAAAAACATATGAAACATTTGAGTATGAATTTTACCAAGGCAAATAAGGTTGCCATAATTGTCCTCATTCTTGGGTGTTATTCCTCAGTGAGTGCCCAGGACCTGGACTCTATGATGTGGAATGGAAAGCAGTACTACATCTATCCCTTTAAACAATCCGTAGCAGTTCACAGAGACTACTATCGCGTTATGAAGGGCATCGGGATTAAAATGTATTCGTACCGTGCATACCTTGAATTGATGGAAGATGACGAAGAGCGGTTCATGTCGAGAAGGGAATACAAAAAATTCATGCGGTCCATGGTACGATTCGACGGGTCGGATGATCGCAAGCATATCAAATCCCGTAAATTCAAAAAAGCAGTCCGTGCGAACCCGTACCCGATGCTTGAACAGCGTTATTCGATGAATTCAGATGTAGTTCCGGCACTTGATCCAATACCCAACGGAGAATACATTCAACTCTATGAATCTGTTTGCATTATGGATTCGAAAGGCGAATGTAACCATGTAGACACGAATTTTATAGCGGGCTTTTTCTCCATGAAAAACAATACACTTCACGGCGAGGCCGTCTGGATCAATTTTCAGGGTGATACGTTGAAGCATGGCTGGTTCGAAGACGGATTGAAAACCGGGCAATGGATGTTGGATCGAAGAAGATTGGCCTACGCTTTGTCGGAAAGAGATGTCGACCTGTACATCGAACGAGGTTATCCCAAAATGGATACAACAATCGAATACATCACCTACGCACGCGGGGTGCAAAACGGAAGCTATCGAAAGTTCGAGCAATCCGCTTATCCCGTTGAAGAAGGACATTACATCAACGGTGAGCCTTCTGGAGAATGGATGTACCGCGACGTGAAATCCACAGGTTTTGGAGCAAGTTTCCGAAGGGATCGGAACAATGAATTGGTTACGCGTCACTTTACGTATGAAAACGAAGACAGCCTGATCGTTCGTTTTCCTTGGATTCGAAACGGGTTGATTCGTGTTTATACCGATGAGGAGAACGGAGAGTTCGATTTCTTTCCGATCTATTCATTGAGAGAACCACCAAGAAGTTTGTACACAATCAATTTCAAACAAGAACCGAATTTGGAGTTGGATGAAGAATTTCAAGCAGCTGAACATGAATACGGTGAATACAATGACTACGGATACGATTATGAAATGGATAGGGTCATGAATGAAATGGAATATTGGGGAGAAGACACGTATTCGTATTCCAGCCAAAAAGTGCGCATCTGGGACCCTACATCCGAAGAGTACATAGATCGAAGCAAATTGATCGACAGCATTGGACTCATCGCGCGGTATGAAGGCATCATGGAAGAGTACTACCCGAATGGTCAACTGGCGTTTCGATATGAGTTCGAAAACGGAGTGCTTAAAGTGGAAGACACCGTGTTCTGGGACAACGGCAACGCACACGATGTAATCGAGTTCATTGCGGATTCCAATCACTACCTCCGAACCATTTACGATTACAACGGAAACAAATACATCAGTTTCTCTTACGATTCCCTGGGGCAATTTCAGGAAGTAAAAGAAGAACTTGCGCAACATAAAACCATTTTCCTGGATGGCTATAAAGTAGACAGGAATGATTACAGCAATTATTATTTCTACAACGCCAACGATACGCTGGCAGCCGAGCTGACGGAACCGCTTACCATCTATCGTTCCTGGTGCAGAAAGGATTCTTCATTCGTATACCATTCACAATACGATCCTGTGAATCGCGTTTTGACGGAATCGACCCATGGAGTGACGGGGTATGAATGCCGACGCGCCGAACTAACCTTCGCAGAGGACTACGAAAGCTGGACGGGAAAACAAAGAATGAGTATTGCCGATTTGGAACTGTTCTCAACGTCATCAGGTGCTCTTTACGATTACGAAGAAGAGTTCAAGGATTCCATTCCACAGCGCAACGTTCGGTTTTACCGGGATCGATTTGATGTATCCTCCGTGCACCAATTGCATAAAAATGGCGTTCCATACACAGGCCCCGTTAAACTCAACTTTGATTCTAAGAAAATCAAGTTTTCTTCCAAGGGAATCAATCTCGGGCTTCCGCAACGATACTACACGTACAAAAAACTGGAAAAGAACCTCGAACAATACCGCAAGAATGGCAAAACGAATTTCAGGGAAGTCTTTGACTTTATTGACGCCAACGAAACCAACAACAATGTTGGATACACGGTCTACAGGGCATTGTTCGACCGAATATTGGGAAGGAATTTTGCCGTTCCATCCGGATATTACTATGGCGACGATTATTACTTTGAAGAAGAACGAAAGAAGAAGCGCGATAAGCCCCGTAAAGCCAAAGAACCTTACCTGGTGCGTATTGAAGGTCAGATGGTTGAAGGAAGACCGCACGGATACTGGGCAGCATATGACCAATACGGTCAGGTAATGACCGAAATGACCTTTGATCAGGGAGAGCTGAATGGCCAACTTCGGGAGTACGATATGGCGTTTCCGAACGACGAAACCGAGTACTATTGGATTGAGCAGAGACAGCCCTGGGAAGACAGCATTCCCGCGAAAAAGGTGCACTACTTATCGTCTATTGTGAACTACGAAAACGATCAAAGACACGGCCAGGAAATTGATTACAATTGGTTGGGACAAATTGTCTCTCAGACCGAGTACAAAGAAGGATATCGTGATGGCGAGCACATCGACAGAAACAGGTTGGTTTTCACCAAACTCAGGTATAAACTGGGATTTTTGGATGGATACGTTCAAACTTATCTGACCTTACCAGATCAGGATTCCATGCTACTTTACGACTTGAATTTCCAGAACGGAAGTCTTAACGGTGAATCAAAGGCGTATCACACCAACGGAAAACTGGCAAAACGCGGATTTTTCCTCGACGGACAACCCATTGAGGATTACGAATCGTACGATACGTTAGGGTTCAAATATCACTACGTTAAATTCAAGTACTCCTTCCCGGTGGAAGAAAAAATCTGGGAAGAAAACGCATTGAGTGTTCGCTACCTGTTCGATTGGGAAGATTCCATTCACTTCGTACCATCAGACATTACTTCATCGCAATCGTTGGATCGCATAATCTACAACCTCGGTCTTGGCGATCATCACTTGAGTCAACCGTATTACGGTAGACCCAGTCTGGTCAATAAGGACAACATCAGGTACCACATGACCAAGTACTACCCGAACGATACGATCTCTCGTGATGGATCCATCGAAAATGGCAAGAAGACCGGATGCTGGAGGTATTACAATTACAAAGGTGACTTGTTGTACGAAGTGGATTATTTTGACACCATTCTTACCATCAACGATTCCATTCGTTTTCGCTCAAAGGGAATCCTGACCGATTTTGACACCGATGGCAGCATCCTCTATCACAGTCATATCATTGAAAAGTTCGAAAAATACGACTGTGCTCATACCGATCACTACGAGATTCGCCAGCTGTATACTGTTTGGGAAGCCGACGATAGCCTGGGGCGAATGAACGGCTTTGTTCGGAATTTTTACGACAACGGAACCCTGCAAAGTGAGGGTGAAATGAACGATGGACTGCCAACGGGATTCTGGAAAATTTACGATCCGTATGGAAAGCTGAATCAATATGGACAATACATTCAGGGAAAACGCAACGGGAGATGGCTATCCGGAGACTTGTCCAAAACGAAGTACCTCGGCGACATTTGCCTCAATCCAAATCTGCCGGATCTTGAGGATGAAATTCGCTACCGTGAGAATTTGCTCGACATTACCATCACAAATTATCAACTCGGCAAGGCGCTCAACCGTCAGTATTACGATGTGGACATGAACCACTTCAAAACACTGGAGGAGGACGAAGAGGAACACCACGAAAAAGAATGATGACGATAGCCAACGGAGCATTCGTTACCAATTCAATCGGGAAGACTCAGTGGGCAGAATGAAGAACGGCTGCGTGAAGAACGTTTACGACAATAGTTCCTTCAGATCTAGATCTAGGGACAGATGAAAGACGGCCTACCAATGGGCCTTTGGATGCTTTACGCCCTGTACAGCAAATTAAAAAATGGGCCAATACACCCAGGCAAACGACACGAAAGGTGGTTGATTGGCGGTCTTTCGAGTTAAAAATACCTCGGGGAAATATACATGAATCCCGATTTACCGAACCCGGAAAAGGAGAAAAAATACCGGAAAAATCTGCTGGATATTGAAATCAAAAACTACCGATTCGGCAACCTTTTGTCGCGCCAGTATTTTGATATAAACATGAATCGTGTGCGAGAATCGGAATCAAGCATACCAGAAGCGTAATTCTTCACGTTGAGTTGATTATTTTTGTAACACAATTCAGTGCTATGGATATTTCAATCACTTTGGACTCAGCTGTAACACCCAATCGGGTTTTACTCGGCACAGCCGAACAGGCTCCGGCGAATCTGTCGTCGGAAGACACCCGGTTGTGGGAATCCTTTTTGAAAAAAGACAAAGATTCCTTTGAGTTAAAAGACTGGAACGGAATCGTGTTATTGGTTCGTTTGAAAGAAGACGCTGAATGGATTCGTAACCAGGGAGCTACCTTTCGAGATAAACTCGATCCTGACGCGGAAGCGATGTCCGTATTCGGATCAAGTGATGCGACGTTTGATTTTCTCGAAGGATTTTTACTCGCGAGTTACCAGTTCGACAAATACCTGAAAGAAAAGAAATCATTTGCGCTGAATTCCGTGCATTGCACCCAGGGATTCTCCCAACAAAAAGCCGACGAACTGAATCACATTGTCCGGGCAGTAAGTTGGGCCAGGGACATGGTGAATGAACCGGTATCCTTTCTAACGGCTGAACAACTGGCAGAAGAAATTCGTGCGTTGGCATCGGAAACAGCACTGCATGTAAACGTATTGGGAAAAAGTCAGATCGAGTCGTTGAAAATGGGAGGACTACTCGCAGTAAACCAGGGTTCGATTGACCCTCCAACGTTCACCATTGCAGAATACAAACCGGAGAACGCGCGAAACGAAAAACCGATCGTATTGGTCGGTAAAGGAGTTGTTTACGATACGGGAGGGTTGAGTCTAAAGCCTACGCCCAATTCCATGGATTGTATGAAAAGCGACATGGGAGGTGCAGCGTGCATGGCAGGAGCAATCTACCTGGCTGCTTTGCAGAAATTACCGCTTCACATCATCGCGTTGATCCCTGCAACGGACAATCGTCCCGGGTTGAATGCGTATGCACCAGGCGATATTGTCACGATGTTTGATGGAACTACCGTTGAAGTGCTCAATACAGACGCTGAAGGACGCATGATTCTGGCAGATGCACTTGCCTATTCAGCGAAGTACGACCCTGAACTCGTGATGGATGCAGCCACGCTTACGGGAGCGGCTCACCGCGCAATTGGAGACAAGGCAGTAATCAGCATGGGAAATGCCGACGACAAAGCATTCGAAACACTCGAGACATCCGGATATGAAGTACACGAGCGTGTCGTACGCTTCCCTTTCTGGGACGACTATCTGGAGGAAATGAAATCGACCATCGCAGACCTGAACAACCTTGGCGGTCCAACAGCAGGGATGATTACAGCCGGGAAGTTTCTCGAACATTTTGTAAATGCACCTTACATTCACATGGACATCGCAGGACCAGCCTGGTTGAACAAGCAAAATACATATCGCACCAAAGGAGGCTCAGGCGCAGGAGTTCGATTGGTGTATCAATTCTTGAAAAATTACGCGAATGACAAATAAGAAGGACCAAAAGCAACGAAAGCAGGAATCTTCATCGCTTCCTAAAGTTCGCGTTGGAATTTCATTGGGAGACATCAATGGCATCGGCCCCGAAGTGGTAATAAAGGCATTTGGCGACAATCGAATGCTCGTGGATTGTACACCGATTCTCTATGGATCTTCGAAGGTACTCGCGTACTACAACAAAGAGTTGAACCAACAAGATTTCAATTATCAGTCGGTGAAAACCGCCCTGGAGGCCAAAAACCGAAAGATTAGCGTGGTCAGCGCCTGGGAAGATGAGTTGAAAATTGAACCGGGAAAAGTATCCGAAGAAGGAGGGAAAGCGGCATTTAAAGCGCTGGAAATGGCCACACAAGATCTTGCTTCGGGTAAAATAGACGTCCTCGTAACGGCCCCCATTTCAAAGGAAGCCATGGGGAAGGTTGGATTCGAATTTCCCGGACACACGGAGTACCTTGCAGACCTATCCGGAGAGGAGGACGCTCTGATGATCATGGTTTCGTCAGCGTTGAGAGTCGCGTTGGTGACAACCCACATCCCGATCAAAGAAGTTTCCGAGGCAATAACGATTGAAAAAGTGCACAGCAAAATCACCGAGTTTCATGCTAGCCTCAAAAAAGACTTCGGAATCCTTCGGCCTAAGATCGCTGTCTTTGGATTAAATCCGCACGCGGGAGAAAATGGCAAAATGGGATCGGAAGAGAGCGAAGTGATCTTACCGGCGATCAACCGAGCAAAAAACGAAGGCATGCTGACATTTGGTCCTTTTCCGGCAGATGGATTCTTCGGTTCTGCAGCACGATCGCATTACGACGGTATTCTGGCAATGTACCACGATCAGGGTTTAGCAGCCTTCAAAGCACTCGCTTTTGATGAAGGAGTAAATTTCACCGCAGGACTTCCCATTGTTCGTACTTCACCCGATCATGGAACGGCATTCGACATCGCTGGAAAAAACCAGGCATCACCGGATTCTATGCGACAGGCGATTTACCTTGCAGTTGACATTCATAGAAACCGAATTTTTGAAAAAGAAATAGGAGCGAATCCCCTGCAATCACAAGAAAAGGGATCGAAATCCAGAAACCGCAGAGAGGAAAGCGAAGAGTAGAATGAATCTTTTTGAGAGTTATCCACGAAAATCAGTTAATTTCCTTAACTTTGCGCCCCGCCTGTCAACAAGCAGGTCAAATAAACGTTCTGTGGCACGGTCAAATGATAAGGATTTTGTGATTCCATTTGTAGGCTTAAAGCCTGGAAATCACACATTTGAATTTGATATTGCAGACGCGTTCTTTGAAAGTGTGGAGTATTCGATCATCGAGAAAGGATCAGTAAAGGTTCGACTCGATTTGGAGAAGAAGGAAACCATGATGATCGGTGAGTTTACAATTGACGGGATGGTAGATACATCTTGTGACCGTTGTAACGACCCGGTTCAGGTCCCCATCAAAGGAGAATATCGAACCATCTTTGCGTTCGATGATCAACCTTCCAACGATGAAAACCTGATGGTCATTTTCCCGGAAGAGTTCGAGTTGCATTTGAAAGATCACCTACACGAGCTCATCACCGTTTCCCTTCCTTCGCGGACAATCCATGAAGAAGGAGATTGCAACGAGGAAATGATTGACTTGTTGGACGAATACACCGGCACCTACGAAGAAACAAATGAAAATGAAACAGATCCCCGGTGGGATCAATTGAAGAAGTTAAAAGGCAACGAATAGCCAAAAGCTGTTCAGAATAAAAAAGGAAAAATGGCACATCCAAAACGCAAAACGTCAAGAACACGACGAGACAAGCGAAGAACGCACGTGAAGGCAGAGGCGAAAAACATCGCTACATGTCCTACTACAGGGCAGCCGCACCTTTTCCACCATGCATACTGGTATGAAGGGAAACTTTACTACAAGGGGAAAGTTGTAGCTGAGAAAGAAGTAGCGGTTTAATTCAGTACATTAGCCCCTTCATTTATGAAGATTGGAATTGATGTGCTGGGTGGAGATTTTGCACCCGAAGCGAATTTACAGGGTGCAGCTCTTGCTAGACATGAGCTCTCCGACGGTGAAACAATTGTGTTGTTAGGCGACCGGGATGCCATCCTGAGTGGCCTTTCTGCGTTAAATGAGGATCCTTCCCTCTACGAAATTATTCACGCTCCGGACTCCATCACCATGGAGGATCATCCAACGCGTGCAATCCCCCAGAAACCCAATAGTTCCATTGCTGTCGGGTTCGATTTACTCTCAAGAGGTGACATTCATGCATTCGCCAGCACGGGAAACACCGGGGCAATGCTTGTTGGAGCGATTTACAAAATCAATTCGATCCCGGGAATCATTCGTCCGTGCATAACATCCATTCTTCCCTGTGAAGACGGTTCTCAATCCATTATCCTCGATGTCGGATCGAACGCAGACTGCAAACCAGATGTATTGCTTCAGTTTGCAGAACTCGGATCCTTATACTCAAAGCACGTCTACGGAACTGAAAATCCAAGGATTGGATTGCTGAACATCGGGGAAGAGCCATCCAAAGGAAATCTGCTCACTCAATCGACATATAAACTGATGGAGGGATGCGATACCATTAACTTCATCGGAAATATAGAAGGAAGAGATATTTTCCTCGGTAAAGCGGACGTGGTGGTATGTGACGGATTTACGGGAAATGTTGTTTTGAAGGAAGCAGAAGGAATTTACACGCTGATGCGAAAGCGAGGCATCCGTGACGAATATTTCGACCGATTCAATTACGAAAACTACGGTGGAACTCCTATTCTTGGAGTCAAAGGAAACGTGATTATTGGTCACGGAATCTCCAATAAAAAAGCCGTGAAAAATATGATCTTGCACGCATTCGATGTAGCTCGTTCGGGACTCGCGTCGAAAATCAGCGCAGCATTTAACTAACTAACTATGAGCAAGGTTACAGCAGCAATTACAGGAATTCAGGGCTATTTGCCGGAACACGTTCTTTCCAATGACGATCTGTCCAAAATGGTCGATACATCAGACGAATGGATCACCACGCGAACAGGGATTAAGGAACGCCGAATCATGAAAGAGGGGGCGTCATCTGACATGTGTGCCGAGGCAGTAAAAGGACTACTCAAAAAAACGAATACGTCCCCGGATGAAATCGAATTGGTCATCGTAGCTACGGTTACTCCGGATTACCCGTTCCCCAGTACATCAAACGTGGTGTGTGATAAGGTAGGAATGACAAATGCCTGGGGATATGATTTGATCGCTGCATGTTCCGGGTTCATTTACGCATTATCAACCGGTGCTCAGTTCATCGAAACCGGTCGACACAAAAAGGTGATTGTTATTGGTGTGGACAAAATGTCTTCCATCATCGACTACGAAGATCGAACGACCTGCGTGATCTTCGGTGACGGTTGTGGAGCAGCTTTGTTGGAACCCAATGAAGAAGGATACGGAGTTCAAGACTTCTTGCTTCATTCGGATGGTGGAGGACGCAAGTTCTTATTACAGCCCGGAGGAGGATCGTTGAATCCTGCCTCAATAGAAACGGTAGAAAAGAAAATGCACTACGTGCACCAGGAAGGAAAACAAGTATTCAAATTTGCCGTTACCAACATGGCGGAGGTTTCTGCGAATATCATGGAACGAAATCATCTTACCAGTGACGATGTAGATTGGCTCGTTCCGCATCAGGCCAATTTGAGAATCATTGATGCTACGGCGAAACGAATGGGGTTGCCAGAGGAAAAGGTGATGATTAATATCCAGAAGTATGGAAACACAACGGCTGGAACACTGCCGTTATGCCTTTGGGATTATGAATCCCAGTTGAAGAAAGGAGACAATCTTATACTATCCGCTTTCGGTGGAGGTTTCACTTGGGGAGCCGTTTATTTAAAGTGGGCTTACAATTCTTAAAAGTTACTATTTTTATCCCGCATAATCAGAAGGAAAATGAATATCAAAGAAATTCAGGATTTAATCAAGTTCGTCGCGAAGTCAGGCGTCAGCGAGGTTGAAATCGAACAAAAAGACTTCAAAATCACCATCAAATCGGGTGAAAAAGAAGAAGCGCAAAAGCAAATCGTTGTTCAGGCAGCGGCTCCGGTCGCGATTCCTGCAGCTCCGGCGGCAATTCCTGCAGCTCCGGTTGCAGCACCCGTAGCCGCTACCCCTGAAGCGCCGCCCGCATCAGAAGGTGACTCCAAATACGTAGAAGTGAAATCCCCAATGATTGGAACCTTCTATCGCTCTCCCGGGCCCGACAAAGATGCGTTTGTTTCCGTAGGCAGCACAATCAAGCCCGGAGACACCGTTTGTATTATTGAAGCCATGAAATTATTCAACGAAATTGAAGCGGAAATCACAGGAAAAATCGTGAAAGTATTGGTGGATGATTCTTCACCGGTAGAGTACGACCAACCGCTCTTCCTCGTTGATCCATCATAGATCATTCAGGAAATAGGAAGCAGAGACTTCCCTAAAATTCCCAAGATATGTTCAAGAAAATTCTAATTGCGAACAGAGGAGAAATCGCCCTCCGCGTGATCCGTACCTGTAAAGAAATGGGTATCAAAACCGTTGCCGTTTACTCAACGGTAGACAAGGATAGCCTTCCTGTTCGTTTTGCAGATGAGGCAGTATGCATCGGCCCTGCTGTGAGTAAAGAATCGTATTTGTCGATTCCCAATATTATCGCGGCTGCTGAGATAACCAACGCGGACGCCATTCACCCGGGGTATGGATTCTTGTCTGAGAACGAGAAATTCTCCCGTGTTTGCCAGGAGCACGACATCAAGTTTATTGGAGCTACTCCGGAGCAAATCTCCAGAATGGGAGACAAAGCGAACGCAAAAGCGACGATGATTGCTGCCGGTGTGCCATGTATTCCCGGATCCGATGGATTGTTGAAAGACCTTGCTGATGCGAAGAAAACAGCAACAAAAATCAAGTACCCTGTAATTCTCAAGGCAACCGCCGGTGGAGGAGGAAAGGGAATGCGTATTGTCTGGAAAGAAGAAGACCTCGAGTCTGCATGGGATTCCACACGTGCAGAAGCAGCTGCAGCTTTCGCAAACGACGGTATCTACATGGAGAAATTCATCGAAGAGCCGCGCCACATTGAGATTCAGATTGCCGGAGATCAATACGGAAACGCATGCCACTTGTCAGAACGTGATTGCTCCATCCAGCGACGCCACCAGAAATTGGTGGAAGAAACGCCGTCTCCATTCATGACGGACGAATTGCGCGAGCGCATGGGGGAAGCAGCGATTAAAGCAACGAAGGCAGTAAACTATGAAGGCGTGGGTACGGTTGAGTTTCTCGTGGACAAAAACCGCGACTTCTACTTCATGGAGATGAATACGCGTATTCAGGTAGAGCATACAATTACGGAAGAAGTAATCAACTACGATCTGATCAAGGAGCAAATTAAGATAGCTGCCGGAGAGAAGATTTCAGGAGAAAATCACTACCCGAAATTACACTCAATCCAATGTCGAATCAACGCGGAAGACCCATACAAAGATTTCCGTCCGTCACCGGGTAAAATTACCAGTTATCATGCTCCCGGCGGACATGGAATTCGCCTTGATACGCACGTGTACGCGGGGTATACCATTTCGCCAAACTACGATTCGATGATTTCCAAATTGATCGTTGTGGCGCAAACACGTGAAGAAGCGATCAAGAAAATGAAGCGCGCGCTGGGTGAATACGTCATTGAAGGAATTGCCACAACGATTCCATTCCATCAGAAGTTGATGGAGGACGAGCAGTTCATCGCAGGAAACTTCACAACCAAATTTATGGATACATTCGAATTCTAAACGAAACCGAATTACGATACAGAGGGATGCTTCGGCGTCCCTTTTTTTATGCCTGAAGCTGAATAAGACGCGCTTTGTATTCCCGGGGTGTTGTTTGTTTTTGTGCCTTAAACGAGCGGTTGAAGTTGGAAATGTTATTGTAACCACATTGATCGGAAATTTCCGAAATCGTCAGATCCGAAGAACGCAGCAATGTACATGCATGACCGATCCGGATTTCCTGAAGAAATTGGAAAAAACGCTTATTTGTACGTTGCTTGAAGTAACGGCAGAATGCATTGGGCGTCATGTTGGCAACACTCGCCACTTCATCGAGTGTAATCTGACGTTTGAATTCATCCATGGCGAGATTCATCACCCGGTTCAGTCGTGACCCTTCCTCTTCATTCAAAGGCTTGATCGGTAAGAAAGTAGCCAGTTTATCCCGCTTCGACTCGAGAATCAGCATCAGGATCTTTAGAAAGGAAACAATGCGTTCAATTCCATTTTCGTGGTTCATACCGATCAGATTATCGGCAATTACATCCTGTTTGGATTGAACACTGAGTCCAAAGCGCATTTCATCAAATAAAGGCTGTAAAATTTCCGTGTCGTTCAGGCTAAAAAACCGCTCACCGAAAGTCTCAGGTGTAAAGAACAGAGAAACCATCTCGCATTGTTCATGAAAATCGTTTGATCGAAACAGGTGCGGAAGGTTCCCTCCGATCACAAAAACATCATCTGAACAAAAATCACGAACCGAATCCCCAACGAGTAAATCGCCTTCTCCCTTGACGATCAGCGAGATTTGAATTTCCTCATGGCTGTGCAACTGATCATAAAATCGAGAAGCAGTATCGATTTGATAAACCAAACCCTGATTTTCCGGCTTGGGAACCACAAACGCCTGAACTTTCATACTACGGTAATATGAAATGCACATAAATTTACCTAAAATCCGGCTTAATGAGTTAATATATAATCAATTCAGGCTAGAATTGAGGAATTCGTACACGGTATCTTCGGTTAATTTTGATCAAAAAATAGACATGGTTTGGAAATGGGAGGGCGTTATGCCGGCGGTTACAACCAAATTTACACCTGACGATCGATTGGACATCCCCGCATTCGAGCGGAATGTGGAAGCGCAAATTAAGGCCGGTGCTACAGGCATTATCCTGGGAGGTACACTTGGTGAGGCCAGCACTTTATCAGAAAGCGAAAAGCTGGATTTGATTCGCAGTTCGACGAACGTTAGCAACGGTCGGGTCCCCATTATCATGAACGTAGCGGAGCAAACCACGAAAGAGGCAATTGAAGCAGCACGAAAGGCAAAGAAATGTGGTGCCAGTGGTTTGATGATGTTACCTCCCATGCGCTACAAGGCAGATAGTCGGGAGACGGTTGCGTACTATGCCGCAGTGGCTCAATCGAGTGACCTTCCCATTATGGTATACAACAATCCCGTGGATTATGGTATTGAGGTCACCCTCGACATGTTCGAGGAACTTTCCCGGTACGAAACCATTCAGGCGGTGAAGGAGTCCACGCGAGATTTATCCAATGTGACGCGCATGCGGAATCGCTTCGGAGATCGATTCGCGATTCTGTGCGGAGTGGATACACTGGCCCTGGAAAGCCTTGTGATGGGTGCCGATGGATGGGTTGCCGGACTCGTTTGTGCTTTCCCTCATGAGACCATCGCGATCTACGAACTGAACCGAAACGGTCGTTTGGAAGAAGCACGGGAGATTTATCGTTGGTTCTTACCATTGCTTGAGCTCGACATCACACCAAAATTGGTGCAGAATATTAAATTAGCTGAAGTGGCAACGGGGTTGGGAACAGAATACGTGAGAGCTCCCCGATTACCATTGATTGGTGAGGAACGGGCACGCGTGCTGGAAATTATTGAGCAAGGAGTTCGGACCCGGCCAAAATTGGAAATACTATGATCACAGGAAAAAACTACATCGGAAACACATTAACGGCGGCGGGAACGGAAACCTTCACGACTTTTAACCCGATGAAAAATTCACCCAATTCCTGGCAGTTTACGGCTGCCACACCAGAAGAAATCAATGATGCTATGGAATTGGCAAAGTGTGCATTCGACGAATTCCGCTGGATGGATTCATCAAAACGAGCCGCTTTTTTGGATGCATGCGCAGATGCAATCATGGAACTGGGCGACCATTTGATTGATGTCTATTGTTCAGAAACGGGCCTTCCCGCTGCAAGGGCAAGAGGGGAACGCGGCAGAACGGTTGGACAATTGCGTTCGTTTGCGGAATTACTCCGAAATGGCAATTGGCAGGATCTTAGAATCGACACGGCCATCCCGGATCGATCTCCTGTGCCCAAACCCGATTTGCGGAAAATGAGCATTGGGATGGGGCCCATTGTTGTATTTGGAGCGAGCAATTTCCCGCTGGCGTATTCAACAGCCGGTGGAGATACGGCGAGTGCATTCGCTGCCGGATGCCCGGTGGTTGTCAAAGCCCACCCCATGCATGCGGGAACCTCCGAACGGATTGCAGGGGCCGTCGTTCGCGCAGCTGAAAAAAC
>JAURNA010000339.1 GCA_030830385.1 Crocinitomicaceae bacterium
AAGCAGTCATTGAACACGACTCACTTTCCAACCGCTCGGTAGCGTTCTATTATCACGAGACAGGCGGTATTATGTCCTACGGGATTTACCGCGACATGAAGAAAGATAGCGTTTGGGCCAGCTTCAGCAATCAGGGACAGTTGATCTCTACCGAAACGTTCAAGGAAGATTCACTCGACGGACAAAAGGTGGTGTACTATCCTCCGCCAGAGGGATCGAAAAAACAAATTCCAAGTGCAAGCATTAGCTACAGGAACGGGCAATTGCATGGAGCGTACAAGGAGTTTTTTGACGACGGCAGAACCAAAGTCAACGGACAATACGAAAACCATAAGAAAGTGGGAATGTGGGAACGATTCCACCACACTGCATACATCATGAATCGCGAACGGTTCAAGAAAGGTGTTCGTCATGGCTGGTGCACAGCTCATGATCAAAATGGGAAGGAAATCAGCAAGGAGTACTTCTATTACGGAAAGCGGCTCACCGGGAAGCAACTCAAAAAAAAGATGGATGAATTCAAGCGCCTCGGAATAAATCCCAATGAATAACAACTATTTTCGTACCTTTCACGTCTAAAGAATATGGTTACAAGCTTTCGGTTTCTTGCCGTATTGGTCTTGATTTCAGGTTCATTTTCCGCCTGTAAGAAAAGTCAAAACAACATCGACTTCCATCACGACTATTTCGGTCAGGAGGAAGGTCGCTACATTATTTACGATGTGGTTGAGATCATACACGATGATGCTCTTCAGCAACATGACACCTTGACGTACCAGTTGAAAACCCACTGGGCAGATACCTTTGTGGACAATCAGGGCAGAGTTGCGCGTGAGTACTGGCGATATCGCCGGGACAGCGTAACAGGATCATGGGATTTCATCGACATCTGGTCTGGTCTTATTGACGGTCCGCGAGCAGAAATGATCGAAGACAACCAACGAATTGTTCGACTGATATTCTCACCTACCACTGAAAAGGAATGGGATGCCAATGCGTACAATCCAACGGAGGAGAGGATCTACTACTACCGGGACATCCATCGGGATACGATCGTTGGAGGAATTTCATTTGACAGCACGCTGGTGGTAGAGCAGGCTTATGATAAACCGAACCTAATCAATTACGACCGCAAGTATGAGGTGTACGCGAATAACATAGGGTTGGTATACCGTCATTGGCGCACCATCAACACACAGTACAACCCGAATCCATACATCAATTATGGGTACGAGCTATACTACACCTTCGCAGAAACCGGATTCGAATAATCTGCAACGATTCGGAATCATTACATTTGATGCGTGAAAATTGCCTTGCTTTCGGCATTTTATCCCTATAGAGGAGGAATTGCACAATTCGGTGCACAACTGTACCGTGCCCTTGAAAACGAACACGAAGTAAGGGCCTACACCTTCAAGCGACAGTATCCCGGACTGCTCTTTCCCGGCAAAACCCAGTTTGTGAGTGAAGGTGATCCTGCGGATGAAATTCCTGCAAATCGACTGCTTGACAGCGTCGGCCCGTGGACATTCGCGAAAACGGCCAGAAAAATCGCAACGCAGCAACCAGACGTTGTCATCAGTCAATACTGGATGACCTTCTTCGCCCCGTCCTTTGCACGTGTGCATCGAAAATTGAAATCGACGAAACGGGTATCCATTCTTCACAACGTAATCCCCCACGAGAAACGCTTTTTTGATAAAAAAGCAAACCAGATGTTTCTCAAACAGAACGACGGATTCATTGTGATGAGTGACAAGGTGCTCAATGACCTGCTCAGCCTGAAACCGGATGCAAAATACCTGCGCATGGATCATCCCGTGTATGATCAGTTTGGTGAAAAAATAGCCCGTGAAACTGCTCTGGACCGCCTCGGATTGGCCCCGGATAAAAAATACCTGCTGTTTTTTGGGTTCATTCGTGATTACAAAGGACTCGATGTGCTGTTAAAGTCGCTTTTGCAGGTAGATTCCGATGTTCACCTCATTGTGGCCGGCGAAGTATATGGTGATTTTCAAAAATACGATCAACTGCTGGATGAACACCAACTTCGGGATCGTGTGCATTGCTTCACGGACTACATTCCGGACGAAAAGGTAACGGATTTTTTCTCGGCCGCTGATGCTTGCGTATTGCCCTACAAAAGCGCAACACAAAGTGGAATCACTGCAATTGCAGGTCATTTTGAAGTACCCATGATCATCACGGACGTTGGAGGCCTGAAAGAGAGCATACAAGATGGCGTAAACGGCCTCGTAGTGGATAAACCGGAGCCTGAATTGGTTGCAAAATCCGTGAACCGATTCTATCAGGAACAGCTAAAAGAGCACCTATCCCGTGGAATGAAAGCCTGGAGAGAAGAACATTCCTGGGAAAACTTCGCAAGCGAATTGGTACGCTTTATCGAATCGCTCTAAATACCGGAATTTCAGCAGGATTTATATCCATGTAATTTGGGCATGTCCCAAAGTTTCCAAATACCGTAATTTCTTATTGACATTAACCAAGCAATCGTCTATATTTGCAGGCTTGATAAATTACTTAACTATTTTACGAAATGCGTAATAAAGGATTTTTCTGGTTTTTGACGGCATTGCTTGCGATTGTATGTGTGTACCAGTTGTCATTCACGTATGTTTCTAACTCCGAAGAAAAAAAGGCTGAGAAAGAAGCGAAGACAGCTGTTGCCGAGGACTTTGCAGAATATGACAAGAATGGGGATTCCGTTCTCAGACTGCCGAACGGAACCAAAATCTACCCGGAGAAACTGGGTAGAGCAGAAGCGGAGGAATTGGCATTTTCCGCACACGTCAACCACATCCTGAAAGGAAAGGCAGACAAAGTTGTCTTCTCACTCTTCGGGTCTACTTTCAAAGAAACGAAGAAACGAAGTCTTGCGTTCGGTCTTGACCTTGTTGGAGGGATGAGCGTAACCATGGAAATTTCCGTCCCTCAAATGATTGAAGGATATGATAACATGCTTGTTATTATATAAAAACAGTTAGCCCTGTGCTGTATCTCACAGGGCATTTTAAATTTCCTACATTATGAAAAGAATTAATTTCTATATTATGTC
>JAURNA010000340.1 GCA_030830385.1 Crocinitomicaceae bacterium
GTAATGAGTAATGAGTAATGAATGATTTGTAATTCATTGTGAGTTTGGATTTCGAGAACCGCTACCCTTCCAAGTAACCACCATGTGAACTTTCTACAACTCGAAACCCAGTCTTGGGTCATGCACTAATTATCCAATAAGTCAGAATTACTCGAACGTTCTCCGTACTGGTATTCTGCATTTCCAAAGGCCAGCATGGGAATGAATACAATTCCCAGAAAAATTAACCCAACAGTAAATGCGGTATCTTTTCCAAATGCCTTACTGATCCCATCGAAAATCATGATCATAAATACGATGTTTGCGAACGGGACCAACAGCATCAAACCCCACCATGAAGGCTTTTGGCCTATCTCGGCCATGACCATATAGTTGTACACGGGTATGATCGCTGCCCAACCCGGTCTGCCTGCCTTTTCGAACAACTTCCAGAAGGACGTGATCATGAAAACGATAAGGGCCAAGTAGACGATTGCGACAAGTATAACTGGAATCATTAATACAAATAAAATATTTACTTCGCTCTAATGTACTAATTCTTCCTTGATTTTCGTAATTTAAGGGCTACAAAATCTACACTACACTTGAAAAAAAATCTGTTTGTTGTCAGTATGTTTCTGGTGGGGCAACATGGCTTTGGCCAGGATATTCATTGGTCTCAATTCAATGACAACCCCATTTTTCAAAATCCGGGTAATGCGGGGCATTTCAATGGTGATATCCGCTTCGTCGGGAATTTCCGCGATCAATGGAGAAGTGTCACGGTTCCTTTCAGTACTCTCTCCACATCCGTGGATGCCAACTTTGGCAGATATGAGAACTTTGGGGGAGGG
This sequence comes from Crocinitomicaceae bacterium, assembly GCA_030830385.1. GTDB lineage: Bacteria > Bacteroidota > Bacteroidia > Flavobacteriales_D > Crocinitomicaceae > UBA4466. The sequence goes on from JAURNA010000340.1 coordinate 834, forward strand.
TTATTGATTTTTCACGACGTTGTCGGTGATGGTCAATTTCGAACGGTGGAAGTTCAGGGAAATCTTTCTTGTCTCATCAAATTAACAGCGGATTCGACGCACTCCATTCGACCCGGAATCAATCTGGGGATGAATCACCGACAGTTCAATTCCGACCAATTTTACTTCGATAGCCAATTTGATGGTGTACAGTTTAACCCCTCTCTTCCCACCAACGAAGTGTTCGCAGCGGATCAAAGAACGAATATGTCTGTTGGTCTCGGAGCCGTGTACGAATATTTCAGAGATCCTCACTTCAAATTTCAGGGAGGAATCAGCGTTTTCAATCTAAATACACCAGATCAGGGATTCTTCGGAACTTCGATACGGCGAGACATCCGGTTCAACATTTTCGGAAAAGGACTCGTTGGTCTGATTCCTGATTGGGATCTCGTTCCCGAACTACAGCTCGGCTTTCAAGGCATATACCGTGAGATCGTGCTCGGTTCCCGCGTGAAATACACACTTACTGATCGCCTGGGAGTATACCGGGCACTCTACGCCGGACTTTTCTACCGAAACCGGGATGCTGCCTACCTTTCAGTTGGAATGGATTACCAAAATTGGTTCGCGGGTATCAGCTATGACCTCAATTTTTCAAAACTCGTACCCGCAAGTAACATGAGAGGCGGATTCGAAATTGCCGTTCGTTACATCATCAATCGATTTAAACCCAAAACGATAGTTCATCGCATATGTCCCGACTATATCTGATTTTCTTTTTTCTGATGACAACCCATGCAGTCGTTGGGCAGAATCATCTTTCCGCGTATCTGGATTTTGCCAACGAACAGTATAAAAAGGGAGATTATCACCAGGCGCTCGTGTATTATCGCAAGGCCATGGCGCTAGATTCCAACACGATCGACATTTTGTGGAATTATGCGGAGACCCTTCGGGCATACAAGGATTATCGTAAAGCAGAGCAGTATTATGCAAAGGTTTACGACCGTGAGGAAGCAAAAATATATCCGGCTTCGTTGCTTCAACTTGGGTTAATGCAAAAGCAAAATGGCAAGTATGACCAGGCCATCAAAACATTCAAACAGGCAAAAAAGACATATTACAAGAATAAACAGGGATATCTCTACCAAAAGACAAATCGGGAACTCACAAGTGCCCTGTGGGCCCAAAGTAACTCCATGGATTCGTTGGATGGAGAATTCTTCCGGCTTCCCGAGACCATCAACACACGAAATTCCGAGTTTGGACACGGCATATACAACGGTGAGCTTATTTATTCTTCACTTCGCGCAGATTCGGTAAGCGCCGCTGAGGAAGTCTACACCACCCAGTACAAGACACACTTGTTTCGAAGCCGTAAAAATTCGGTTACGTTCGAAGCTTCAGAGCCTATCAAGGAACTATTGCTGGAAGAACTGAGTGCTGGAAACGGCACCTTTTCATTGGACGGTACGCGCTTTTATTTCAGCTTGTGCGATGAAGAAAATTTTCAGTATCGCTGTAAAATCATGGTTGCGCAATACGGCAATGGTAAATGGTTTGCTCTCGATTCGTTGGGTAGCATTATCAATCAACCCGGTGCAAACACAACCATGCCATGCATTGCTGACATCAAAGGGCAGGAAACCTTGATTTTTGCGTCCGATCGAAGCGGTGGTAAAGGAGGTTTGGATTTATACTACAGCCCTATTAGTAATGGGAATCAGTATGGCAAGGTGAGAGCGATTAAATCATTGAATTCTTTAGACGATGAAATTACTCCGTGGTGGGACGCCGTAAACAACCGTTTGTATTTTGCATCTTCGTGGCATGATGGATTCGGAGGCTATGATGTCTTTTACTCACCGTACGATCAACAATTCCTGGCTCCGGTTAATGCCGGCTCGCCAATCAACAGTCCTGCAAATGATCTTTATTATTTCCGCGAAGGTGACACGGCATATGTGACCTCAAATCGAATTGGCGTGCTGTACAGCAAAAACCCAACGTGCTGCAGTGATATATTCACGCTCAAACCACCGGTAAAAGAAGAACCTCCTACTCCGGAAGAAACCCTTGTTGATCTCAACAAACGCCTGCCTGTAACCCTTTATTTCCACAACGATGTGCCGAATCCGAAAACGAACGATTCGGTTACTTCGGTAAATTACATCGATGCGTACAATGATTATACGGCTATGATCGATCAGTACAAGCAAGAATATTCGCACGGTTTAACAGGATCAAAGGCTGAGGAAGCCCAAGAAGACATCGAACGTTTCTTCATTGAGTATGTGGATCAGGGAGTGAACGATTTGCAGTTGTTCAGGAGGCTTCTGCTCGAAGAGCTCGATCGTGGAGCGCGGATTAAAATATCCGTGAAGGGATTCGCAAGTCCATTGGCGAAAACGGATTACAACGTAAATCTTACCAAGCGACGAATCTGGTCCCTGATCAATTATATGGATGCAGTGGACGATGGTATTTATTCGAAATACATCAATGGTACGGCAGAAAATGGTGGGCTCGTTGAATTTTCGTTCGTTCCTTTTGGTGAGTATACCGCGAATCAAATGACGAGTGACAATCCGAATGATGTTCAAAACTCTGTTTACTCCCGGGCCGCAGCAATTGAGCGGAAGATTGAGATTCAAAGTGTTAGCTACCTGGACGATGAAGAAGAATTCCCGTTGGTTACCGATCAACCGGTGGTCGACAAGGGCTACACGAAAACGGGAGATATTCTAATCACAGAGTACGAAATCCGAAACGAGGGAGATGAACCGATTCAGATTGATTCTGTCCGTACTCCCTGCGAATGTACTACGGCAGAACTGGAAAAAGAAGTGTTAGCGCCGGGCGAAAGCACCAAAGTAACGATGCGTCTCGACACCAAAAATCTGAAAGGCTTCACGGTGAAATCCATTTATTTGAATCTGGAAGGATTCGAGCAGGAGCTCCGCCTCTATATCACAACCGAAATTCAGTAGGTTTCCTACCTTTGACCCAAAAGTGCCCTTGGAGGAGTCCAAACGTCTTCGTTTTATTGATCTCGCCCGCAGCGTTGCGATCCTGATGATGCTTCAGGGTCATTTTATCTCCCTGACATACAGCGGTTATCATGATCGTCATGCAGAACTCACCACCGAGGGATTCTCCAGCAATTTCTTTTTCGACATTTGGTTTCAGCTGAGAAGTCTCACCGCTCCTATGTTTTTCACCGTGACAGGACTCGTATTTGTGTATTTGCTTCTCGCCCATCCGAATGAGTCCTTTTTCAGGCAAAAGCGTGTCAAAAAAGGAATTCGAAGAGGGTTTTACATTGTTCTTTGGGGGTATTTGCTACAGCTCAATTATCAAAATCTCTCTTACTACTTATCCGGTCGGATCAACGATCGGTTCTTTGCATTTCATGTGCTTCAAAGCATTGGTTTTTCCATCCTTGTCCTTCTTCTTATCTACGGTCTTTATCGCTTTGTTCGGAATTGCGTCTCCTTGCATTGGGTATTGTTCGCAATTGGAGTTGGAGTCTTTCTCCTGAATCCCATTCTAAAAAGCACGGACGGATATTTTCCTGCAGGTGTTCATCGCATGATTCAAAACATGTTTCACGGCCCCGAATCCTTCTTTCCACTTGTTCCGTGGATCGGTTTTGTTTGCACGGGAGGAGCCATTGGCGCCTACATTCGAAAAGACCGGAGTATCATTCGTTCGAAGCGGTTCATCATTCAATTCATCCTATTTGGTTCTGCGGTTTCCGGATTGGGGATTGCGACTTGCTATCTGCTTGACGGGGTAAATTCAATTGATTTTTGGACCTACAAAGGTCCATTCATCCAGCTCTTTTTCATGTTTCTTATTTTGGGGTTTCTCATGCGACTCGAACCTCGATTGAAGAGCAGTGAAAGCTTGATGATGCGCATTGGTCAGAACACGTTGTTCATTTACATTTTCCATGCGATGATACTCTACGGTGCATTGATTGGCATCGGATTGCGTTCCTGGATCGACAAATCACTGAGCTTTCCCATGGCGGTTCTGGGTGCCATCCTCTTTCTTGGCTTCTTTGCCCTGCTTATACACTGGCTTCCTTACTACGAACGATTCAAACAACGAATTCTGACTA
>JAURNA010000341.1 GCA_030830385.1 Crocinitomicaceae bacterium
GGTAGGCCTTTTTGATTTCGGCTTCCGAAGCATCTCTTCCGACACCCAACACTTGGTAATAATCCCTTTTCTCGCTCATTTCGATGTTATTGTCCGACCACAACTTTTGCGAATCGAATTACTTTATCGTTCAGATAGTATCCTTTTTCAACTGCCTCAATCACTTTTCCTTTCATTTTCTTGGAAGGAGCCGGAATGTTGGCAATCGCCTCGTGAAGATCCAGATCAAAATCTTTCCCTTCTGAGTCCATTGGTTTCAGTCCTTTTGTTTCGAGGGTATTTTTGAATTTGTTAAAAATCAATTGGAACCCTTCTTTTACACTTTCAATATCATCCACCTTTTCATTGTTCGCAATTGCGCGCTCAAAATCGTCAATCACCGGGAGCAAATCTTTGAGAATCCCGCTGCTTGCCGTGGCAATCAAGTCGAGCTTTTCCTTGTTTGTTCGCTTGCGGTAGTTGTCAAATTCAGCGTGAATCCGCAAATACTTGTCGTTTAACTCACTGTATTTCTCTTCAGGCGTTGGCTCTTTTTTTTCTTCATTCTCCGGACTTGCGTTTTCCTGTCCGTTCAACTCTTCCTCCTGGTTCTGTACCTCTTTTTCCTCAGACATATCTGTTGATTTGCTTTTTGGATGGCAAAGATACTGCCAATTCGCGAATTCAGACAAGCTGTCAGTTATATCTGTATCAGAAATGTAAAACTGTCATGAATTCAGTCAGAAATGCTAGAATTTCAGTTGCTTTCCGCTGCGGTCGAAATATTGAATTTCGCCTTCAAAGATGCCCTGGATTACGTTTTCTGACAGAATGGTGATTTTTTGATAAATCGGAGGGAGTACTTCCGTACCGCTGGCTTCGTATATTCCGTAAAGCGGTTGAGAATTGGTTTCAAATGTGTTACAGCCCACTGATTTGAGTTCATCAAAAACAGGCAATGATTTTGTCCTTCCCTACCGATCCATCACAGTCCAACCACTTTTTTCTTTGATTCCGGCACATTCATCTTGATTTTCGCTTTCTTCTTGCCTGAACTTCCGGAGTAGATCACTGTTTTTCCATTGGCTGAAAGAGCAAAGTCACCCGTGATCTCATCAAAAAGGAAATTTCCTGATTTGAACTGATTTCATACATACGGTTTGATTTGTCTCCTTGTAAGTAGGACGCCAAAACCTCCGAAAAGTAACAATTCTTCGTTTCAGCTATTCTCAATTTGCAGACATTCTGATTAACCGCTCGTTTTCTTCGCTCTTTCGTTGCGAAAATCGCAAGTCGTGTTTAACTGTTGTGTAATTCAATTGCAACACGATCAAGTATTTGTGTAGATTAGAACTTGAGTACAAACGAGATATAGTTCGTATTTTGTGATAAAGAAAAAACAGAAACAGGTAATCGTAACGACATGAGCATTACTAAATCAAAACTCGATAAGGTAGTTGAACAAATCAAGCAGGGCGGATCGATTGAAAAAGTGAACGCGTTTGATAACACGTGCACAGAGCACATGGAAACCGTACCACAAAGCAACCCCTACACAAAAGAAGGCCAGGAAGAGCGCATGTCGTTCATTGAAGATCATTGTTCAATTGAATTTCCATACATAAGGGGGAATGCTCAACTTACCGATAACTCCCGGTTGAAAGGCAACATTGAGAACTTCATTGGAATGACGCAATTGCCGACCGGGTTAATGGGTCCGGTTGTGGTCAATGGAACCCGTGCTTCCGGTGGATATTACATCCCGCTTGCAACGAGCGAAGGAGCCCTGGTTGCCTCCTATGCACGTGGAGCGAGAGCCTGCCGGGATTCCGGCGCAATTAAATCCGTCTGTTTGATGGAAGGGGTACAGAGATGCCCGGTCTTTAAATTCAACAATCTTGTACAGGTTGGCGAGTTCATCGTTTGGGTAATGAATGAAAAAGAGAAGTTTCCGGCAATTGTAAGCAGTGTGAGTAATCATGCCCAATTGAGCGATCTTGAGTTCAACATCGAAGGGAACGAAGTGATCATCACAATGGAATATCAAACCGGAGATGCTGCCGGGCAAAACATGGTCACAATTGTCACTCAGGCAATTTGCATGCACATCATAAAAAACACGCCGATACCGCCCAAAATCTGGTACATTGAAAGCAATTTCTCAGGAGACAAAAAAGCAACTTCGAACTCGTTTACGTCGGTTCGTGGGAAAAATGTGACCGCCGAAATCACCTTAAAACAGGAAGTCGTAAACGAAGTACTGAAGACCAGTCCTGAACTCATGTTCGACTACTGGCAGACTTCTTTCATGGGAGCTGTTAAATGCGGAGCGATTGGTGCTCAAGGTCACTTTTCGAATGGTCTTGCGGCCTTGTTTATCGCCTGTGGGCAAGATGCCGCGTGTGTCTCAGAGGCCTCTGTGGGCATCACCCGAATGCAAGTGGATGAAAACGGAGATTTGTATTGTGCCGTGACACTTCCGAACTTGATTGTAGGAACCGTGGGGGGAGGAACTTCCCTTCCCACACAACGTGAGTGCCTCGAAATGATGCATTGTTACGGAACCGGGAATGCCCAAAAGTTTGCAGAGATTTGTGCGGCTGTTTGTTTGGCAGGAGAAATCTCAATTATTGCAGCAATGTCCGCAGGTCACTTTGCATCCGCTCACCAACGTCTGGGCAGAAAATAATGGAATCGCAGGCTTCATTTCTCAAACGCTTCTGGATTTATCAGAAAGAGCGCTTTCCACTAATCATGAACGCAGTTGCAGTAGCAACATTTACGTTTTCGGCGATTTCCTATTCCCGAATCTGTCGAGGTGCTGAAGGCTTCGTAGATTGGCAGACGTATTTGATAGGTTGTTTCGCCACGTTCACGCTGTTCTTCCTGGTTCGTGTTTTTGACGAATTCAAAGACAAGGAAGACGATGCCAAATACCGATCGTATTTGCCGGTTCCCCGGGGAGTAATCTCACTCAGAGAACTGCGGAATATGGGGGTCGTCATTTGCATACTCCAATTGGCAGTAATTGCGATTTTTCAATTGAAGATGCTCTACCTGTACGTGATCGTCTTGGGGTATTTGTGCCTGATGGGTGTTGAGTTTTTTGTTCCCAATTACCTTAAACCTCGACAGATTCTGTACATTACTTCGCACATGTTCATTTTCCCACTGCTGGATATCTATTCAAGCGGTTTGGATTGGCTATTGGATGGAGCAAGTCCACACATTGGATTGATTTTCTTTTTTGCCGTTTCATACATGAATGGCCTTCTGGTTGAAGTTGGACGAAAGTTAAAAGCGAAGAAATACGAAGAAGAAGGAGTTGTTTCATACACCGGTTTATGGGGAATCAAGGGTGCTGTGTTCGTTTGGCTGGGGCTGCTTACAGGAACTCTCGCTTGTGCTCTGATAGCAGCTTTCCATGCAGGGTACGGATACACAGGGACAATCATTCTCAGCTCCCTGGCTGCACTGTGCACGATCCCGGCATTTCTTTTCCTGAAAAACCCCGGTAAAAAGACCTCCAAAGGGGTGGAAGCAATATCCGGAATATGGACCGTAGGAATGTACCTGTCGCTTGGAGGAATTCCTATGCTAATGAAACTTTTAGGCTCATGAAGGTGTATAGTTCGTCATCCTCCCGACTGGAGCTTGGCCAAATTGGTGGTAAAGCTTTCAATCTATTTCGATTGAAAAGCGCCGGACTGAATGTTCCTGACTGGACCGTTATCGACCAAAGTGCGTTGGTAGAAATACTTCCCGATGAATTGAGGTCGCCCGATAAATTCGACTCGATTCGTGCATTCATCGACGAATTCCCAATGCCTGATGATATCCTCTCAAGTGTTGAAACCAATATCAACCGTGCAAAAAACAAGCTTTTCGCCATACGATCATCTGCCGTACAGGAAGATGGAAAGGACTTCTCGTTCGCAGGTCAATTCGAAACACATCTTTACGTTGAATTCAACGATATTCCTCGCTTCGTAAAGGAAATCTGGAAATCGAATTTCACAGATCGCGTTGCCCAATACATTCGAAACAACAACCTGGAGTTTCAGTACGGGATTGGCGTTGTGATTCAAGAGATGATCGACCCCGATGTAGCGGGTGTAGCCTTTGGAATCAACCCGAATACGGGAGAAGAAAACTCAAAAGTGATTTGCTCGGTGTACGGAGTTGGCGAAGGACTGGTTTCGGGTGCTTTGAACGCTGATACATTCAACGTATCAGGCAATGAATACGAGTCCATTCTTGTGTCCAAACAGCAAGCCGCAAGACGGGCAAAATCAGGAGAAGTTGAATTGGTGGATGTTGCCGCTGAACAATGGGATGTGCCAAGTCTCAACGACAGCTGCATTCAGGAAATCAACCGTACACTGGATGTCCTCAAATCATCCATCGGAAGCCCTCAGGACATCGAATTTGCCGTTAAAAACAACGAAGTATTCTTGCTTCAAACGCGACCGATCACACAGATCCATAAGGCTGCAAAGAAAGATGGAAAAAATCGAATCATCTGGGACAACAGCAACATCGTTGAGTCGTATCCGGGCGTCACAACACCACTCACATTTTCCTACATCCTGGAAGCCTACAAGCAAGTATACATTCAACTCGCCCTGATCATGGGAGCCAGCAAAAAAACAGTCGCTCAAAACGAAGAAACCTTTGGCAATATGCTGGGCCTAATCAACGGTCGCGTATACTACAATTTGCTGTCCTGGTACAAAGTACTGGCACTCTTTCCGGGGTACCGTCTGAATGCGCGATTCATGGAAAACATGATGGGGGTCAAGGAGCGATTTGATCTCCCGAAGCAACAGCAGAGCAGTAAGGTTGCAGCCTTGTACAGAACGAGTCTCATGATTTTCAGAATTGTCGGCCATACGTTTACCATCAAGAAGGAAACCCGCAGGTTCTTAAAAGAAGTAGACGACAGCCTCGCTGAAATCAAAGCCTTGAATCTGTCCGAATTAACGGCTTACGAGTTGATGCAAACATGGGTAGAACTGGATGCCTATCTGACTCCCCGTTGGAAGGCTCCGGTGATCAACGACAGTTTCGCGATGATGTATTTCGGTCGTCTGCAAAAGCTAATCGAGAAATATAAAATCTCCGACAACAAGAACTTGCAGAACAATCTTCTTTGCGGAAGTAAGGACATTATTTCAGTAGAACCCATTCACCGCAGCATTGCACTGGCCACAGACATTCAAGACAATCCGGAATGGAAATCATTATTTGAAAATGAATCTCCCGAAGAAATTTGGACAACTCTAGAAAACGAAAACTTCAAAGAGCTTCGATCAGACATTGAAACCTACATTGAAGATTTCGGAGATCGATGTGTGGGAGAATTGAAATTGGAAACGATTTCCTACAAACAGGATCCATCGCTGTTCATCGCCCACCTCAGGGCGTTTGTAATTCAGGGAGTGACGAAGTCATCCACCGAATCAACGGTCGATCAGGAGTTGCGTGCTCAGGCTGAAAAAGAGGTGGATCAGGCACTTTCCAGAAAACCTTTGAAACGACGAAAATTCATCAAAACACTGCAAAAAACACGCTATTTCGTTTCGAATCGCGAGAATCTTCGTTACGATCGAACCCGCGTATTTGGAATCACGCGAGAAATCTTCGCGCAAATTGGTCAGGTATTCGAACGAGAAGGGAAGTTGAATTCATACCGCGACATCTTCTATATGACCCAGTACGAGATCTTTGCTTTTATCAAGGGAACGGCCGTTGACAGCGACTTAAAAGCCCTGACGTCAATGCGCAAAAAGGAGTATGCTGCCTACGAAGAAATGGAGTTGCCCGCAGAACGCTTCGTGAGCTATGACGCCGTTCACATCAACAATAACTTCTTCGACACGTCAATTGAAAACGTGGTGGATGGCGAACTTTCCGGATTGGGATGCTGCCCTGGTCATGTGAAAGCGAACGTACGGATTGTGAAGCACCCGAGCGAAGTTGAGAGCTTGAACGGTGACATTTTGGTTACCTCAAGTACCGATCCGGGTTGGGTAACGTTGTTCCCTACCGCGTCTGCCATCATTGTAGAGCGGGGAAGTTTATTAAGTCACTCCGCAATTGTTTCCCGCGAAATGGGAATCCCCTGTATCGTTGGAGTTACGGGACTACTGAAAACATTAAAAACCGGTGATCTGATCGAAATGGACGGAAGCACCGGCGCCATTAAGATTTTGGAAAATGAGTGATTCACAATTAGAAAACGTTGACTTCGATTTCATACGCTACTCCAATTTGTGGGAAGACGCCGACGTGCTAATTCGAGGACTTCAACTACATTCCCGTTCTCGTGTGATGTCGATTGCTTCTGCAGGAGACAATTGTTTTGCTCTTGCAGCTCAAGGCCCGGAGTGTGTGATCGCCGTAGATGTCAGTGAGGTACAATGTCACCTCACGGAATTGAAGCGGGAAGCCATTAACACTCTTGACCGTGAAGGATTTCTTTCTTTCGTTGGCTTTACACATGGATCCAACCGACTGGAAACGTACCAAAAGATGCGCTCTTCACTGTCAAAAGCTGCTGCCAGATACTGGGATACCCGACCCCATGATATTCGGGAAGGTGTTATTCATGTAGGTAAATTTGAGCGTTATTTTCAGCTTTTCAAACAGGACTACTTACACAAAATTCACGCGCAGGAAGTCGTTGACAGACTGTTCGAGATCAAAAATGACAACGCACAAAAAACCTTCCACGACCAAGTGTGGCACACACCCGAATGGAAAGAAATGTACGGTATTTTCTTTGGTGAAAAAATGATGGGAGACAAAGGACGTGATCCCGAGTTTTTAAAATATGTTGAAGGCTCGGTTTCGGATAGTACCCTGGCCAAGGAGATGAAACACCTGAGTTCGGCGAAGTGTCA
>JAURNA010000342.1 GCA_030830385.1 Crocinitomicaceae bacterium
ACCAATTGGCGGAAGTTCGCGAATTGATCCGAAGAATCGGAGCGTCCAAGACGGTTATGCTCTCCACGCACATTATGCAGGAAGTAGAGGCCATTTGCGACCGCGTTGTAATCATTAACAAAGGAGAAATTGTTGCAGATGACAAAGCTTCTGAATTGCACTTGAGTGCCGATACGAGCACCGTCTATGTGGAATTTGAAGGCAAGATTTCCAAAAGTCAGCTCGGCAGGATCAATGGGGCTTCCAAAGTAGAAAAAGTGGATAACGGATGGTTGATAGAATCCGCCAGATCCGAAGATTTGCGCAAGGAAATTGCTCAATTTGCACAGAGCAACAACTTGTTGGTCCTTACCCTTCGAAAAGAAGAAGAATCATTGGAACAGGCGTTCAAGCGTCTTACGAAAGGAAAATAATTTATGCCAACTAACTTTATTGAAGAATTGAGATGGAGGGGGATGATTCACGATATCATGCCCGGAACCGAAGAAGCATTGAACAAAGAATCCAGCGCCGGATACATTGGATTTGATCCAACAGCAGATTCATTGCACGTGGGAAGCCTTGTTCAAATCATGATCCTTGTGCATTTTCAGCGCGCCGGGCACAAGCCGTACGCACTCGTTGGAGGTGCAACAGGAATGGTTGGTGATCCTTCCGGAAAGTCGCAGGAACGCAACTTGCTGGACAAAGAAATTCTGGACCACAACGTTGCCTGCGTGAAAGCCCAACTCGAAAAATTCCTGGATTTCACAGGGGAGAATTCGGCAGAAATGGTCAATAATTACGATTGGTTCGAGAACATGAGTTTTCTGGAATTTATCCGTGATGTCGGCAAGCACATCTCGGTCAATTACATGATGGCGAAAGACTCTGTGAAGTCAAGGTTGGAAACCGGGATGTCCTTCACGGAATTTTCCTACCAACTCGTTCAGGGCTACGACTTTTACTACTTGAACAAGCACAAAAATTGCATTGTACAGCTTGGAGGATCTGACCAGTGGGGAAATATCGTGACCGGAACGGAGCTCATTCGACGCAAGGGTGGAGGAGAAGCATACGCAGTAACTACGCCGTTGATCAAAAAGGCAGACGGAACCAAATTCGGGAAAACGGAAAGCGGAAATGTCTGGCTCGATGCCAATAAGACTTCTGCGTACAAGTTTTATCAGTTTTGGTTGAATGCATCCGATGCGGATGCAGAGAGCTATATCAAGATTTTTACACTCAAGTCGAAGGAGGATATCGAAGCGATTATTGCCGAGCACAAGGAAATGCCTCATGTGCGTCTGCTTCAGAAAGCACTTGCTGAAGACATCACGGTTCGCGTACACGGAGAAGACGCCCTGCAAAGGGCGATTGATGCTTCTACGGCGTTGTTTAGTAAGTCAATTGATGGCATCCGAAACTTGGATGAACAGGATTTTCTGGATGTTTTTGAAGGCGTTGAAATGGCCAAGATTACCACAGGAGATGTTTCCGGCGGATTGGGAATCATTGATGCGCTTGCAGGCAAAACGCAGTTCCTTAAATCAAATGGGGAAGCTCGTCGTGAATTGAAGGGAAATGCTATTGCGGTGAACAAGACCAAGGTGAACGATCAGTACGTGATTACATCCAACGATTTGATCCACGACAAATATGTTTTGCTAAGTAAAGGGAAAAAGACGAACTTTATTCTGGTTGTTCAGGACGAGTAATAGCAATCCGTTTCCCGATGTGTCTTTAATTGCCTGAAGAGAGGCGAACACGTGTACAGCAAATTGTTGTTTATGTGGATTCCCAGATTGCCATCCGTGTCAATCTCATAGTACTCTTCGTCATTGAGCCGATACTGGCTCCCAATTTTCGTAAGGGAATAGTCGTTGTACTCATTGATATCTGTGTCCAGTACCCGCAGGAAAACGTTATCACCTCGTTCCACAAATGCACGTGTTCCGGGAATACTTTCGTCCACCCATTCGCCGAGAATTTTGGGCCGTGGAGTTCCTTTTTTGTATTTGCGTAAGCCCAGTTTACCGAAGAGGTCTGCCTCAATGCCATAGATATACACGTCCATTTCAGGATCGAAACGGGCCTCTCCCCATTCGTGGGCTTCCGGGCTGTAATGATTGATGTAATAGTAGATGAACGACTCGCTGTTGCGACTGAGATGTTCCTTGTTGTAAATGTGTCTTGAAAGTTTTGAAAGCTCTGCTTCGCACAAGCGGCTCGGAATCATCACGTTGAGGGAGAAGTTGTAGGGAGATACATCGAGGGTGTCTACAACCTTGTAAACAAGCAAATCCTGCTCGCGGCTCTCCCAATCTACCTCCATGTCGTTCAACTCTTCATTGAGACGGCCCATGAGATCATCAGCGCGTTCCTCAGATTTTTCCCTGTTCTCAGCGCAAGCGGTAAGTCCTGTAAAAATGAGCGGGAAAATCCAGGCTATTGTCATGGTAGCACTATGCATAGGATATTTTCCATAAATATAAGCCTTGTGGCGGAACTGACGTTGCTGCAGCCTGTCGATCTTTTGCTTCCAGAATGTCATTGATTTCTTCCGGAAGGCTTTTACCAAGTCCCACTTGAAGTAGTGTTCCCACGGTCGCGCGGACCATATTTCGGAGAAAACGGTCGGCCCTGATTTCGAAATATATGCGGTAGTCGTTGATGGATTTCCACTCGGCGAAACGAACGTCGCAGATGTTCGTTTTAACGTCTGTATGAAGTTTCGAAAGCGAAGTGAAGTCTTTTTTCCCAATCAGTAATTGCGCTGCTTCATTCATGGCGTGCAGGTCTAATTTCTGAGCAAAATACAGGCTCTGTTCAGGAATGAACGGGTCTTTTTTTGAATGAATGAAATATTATA
>JAURNA010000343.1 GCA_030830385.1 Crocinitomicaceae bacterium
AGAAAGTGCCCCTGCAACATTATGAAGAGGTGAAACCCTGGGTGGATCGGGTGATGGCAGGAGAACAGAATTTGCTGTGGCCTACCGATACGCGATGGTTTGCAAAATCATCCGGAACAACGTCGGGTCGAAGCAAACTCATTCCAGTGACGAAAGAATCGCTTGAAGATTGCCATTACAAAGGCGGAAAGGACCTTCTGGCATTGTACTACACAAATCATCCAAACCGAAAGCTCTACAACGGGAAGCACCTGATCATCGGAGGAAGTGCAGAGATCAATCAATTGAGCGAGGACTCTTATTTTGGGGACCTGTCTGCAATCATTGTAAAGAATCTTCCCTGGTGGGCAGAAATTCGTCGTACACCAGCGAAAGAAATTGCCCTTATGAGCGAATGGGAAGATAAAATCGAACGGATGGCGCATTCGGTGATTTACGATGATGTGTACATAATCGCAGGCGTTCCCAGCTGGACGATGGTTCTGGCGAATCGCGTGCTGGAAATCACCGGAGCAAAACACTTGCGGGAAGTTTGGCCCAACCTCGAATTGTTCATGCATGGTGGGGTGAATTTTGAACCATACCGGGAACATTTTAAGCAGCTGATTCCTTTCGACGACATGAATTATGTCGAAACATACAATGCTTCAGAAGGATTTTTCGGAATTCAGGACCAACCCAACTCGGACGAGATGTTGCTCATGCTTGATTACGGAATCTTTTACGAGTTTATACCCATGGATGAATACGATGGGAAGAAGTCCAAAACCGTGATCCCCCTGAAAGATGTTCACACGGATGTTCACTATGCCCTGGTGATTTCAACAAACAGCGGACTCTGGCGCTACATCGTCGGAGATACAATAAAATTCACCTCAACCCAACCGTACCGATTTAAAATAACCGGTCGAACGAAAAGCTTTATCAACGCCTTCGGAGAAGAAGTGATCGTAGAAAATGCAGAATTGGCCATCGCCGAGGCATGTCGCATTACGGATGCAAAAATCCGCGATTATACAGCCGCACCCCTTTACATGGATGGAATTGAAAAGGGAGCACACGAATGGTGCATCGAGTTTGTACAATATCCCAACGAACAAAACCGTTTCAAACATGTGTTGGATGAAACATTGCGACAAATCAATTCCGATTACGATGCCAAACGTTACAAAGGAATGATTCTTTCCGACCCGGTTATCCATGTGGTTGAAGAAGGAACCTTCGATCGATGGTTAAAATCAAAAGGGCGGATGGGCGGACAGAATAAAATTCCCAGACTGTCGAATAATCGGGATATGTTGGAACAAATTTTGCAAATGGACATACAGAATGAATCGGTTGATGCGAAATAGCATACTTTTTTTACTTGTGATCACCTGCTTGTTGGGGACATATGCCCAATCAACGCCTGATTCTGTCCCGAAGGACCCGATTCTCCTCGTTCCAATCGATACTTCAGGCAACATTGGATACAATTCCGAGAGTGTGATTCTTCCAACCGGAAAATACACCTACGAGTCCAGCAATGGAGTCTTGAAAAAGTACGATCAGAACGGTAAGCTATTGTTTTCGCAGAGCATCAAATCACTTGGTCAAACCAAACAATTGGAAGCGATCAACGCAATGAAGCTCGTTCATTTCTCCGAAGAGCAACAATCTGTGTGTTTCTTTGATAATACACTCACGCAGAGCCAGGATTGCATCGATTTAGGGGAGCGTGGATTTTTAAACGTTACGCGCATTGCGACATCGGCTCAGCCGGATAAAATCTGGGTGCTTGACCAGGTGAATTCCCGTTTGGTTCTTATGCCATTTCAGGGTGAAACGCAACGTCAGGAAATTTCCAATTTGCGCGGCATTCTTGAAATCGATTCCATTCAGCAGATTATTGAAGCAAACAACCAATTGTTTGTACTTGATCGGAACAAAGGAATTCATGCATTCGATATGTACGGAACCTTGCTGGGCGTACATCATTACAACAGCATCCGCGATTTTGCAGTAACTGAGCGGTACTTGTTGATTTTGCTCGATAACGACGTTCTTCTGGCGCATGAGCGGATCACCGATGTCAACAACTTAATTTACATGCCCCTGAAGGGCGTCACCGAGATGCAATTTGCCGATAATTACTTATTCCTGGCCCATGAAACGGGTGTTCATAAGTTTGCATTGCAATTCTCGAATTGAGGCTTGGTCGTTCTGGCAAAGTTTGTAATTTAGTCAGTCCAAAATCGCAGCCTTATGCACATTGCCATTGCAGGAAACATCGGAGCAGGTAAAACGACGTTAACCAAGTTGTTAGCGAAACATTACGGATGGCATACGCACTTCGAGGATGTTGAGCAAAATCCCTATTTGAACGATTTTTATGAGGACATGCAACGTTGGTCATTCAACCTTCAGATTTATTACCTCAACAGTCGGTTTACGCAAATTCAGGAAATTCAGCAATCGGAAGAAACCGTAATTCAGGATCGTACGATCTACGAAGATGCCTTCATTTTTGCTCCCAACCTGCATTCAATGGGCTTGATGACCACGCGCGATTTTGAAAATTATTTCTCGCTGTTTAGTCTGATGGATTCCTTCGTTTCCGCGCCAGACCTGCTTATTTATCTGCGGGCAAGTGTTCCAACACTGGTAAACCAGATTCAGAGCCGTGGGCGCGATTACGAAGAAAGTATCCGCCTTGATTATCTGAAGCGTTTGAACGAGCGTTATGAAGCGTGGATTTCCACCTACGACAAAGGAAAGTTGCTCATCATCGATGTAGACAACAACAATTTTACAGAAGATCAGGAAGACCTTGGGAAAATTATTCACGCCATCGACGGAGAGATCCACGGGCTGTTCTAAATTCCAAAAAGTATGATTGTAGTAACAGGTGCAGCAGGTTTTATCGGAAGTTGCCTGGTAAGTCGCTTAAATCAGGCGGGCTATTCGGATATTGTTGTTGTGGATGATTTTTCCAAGACCGAAAAAGACGGAAACCTCGAAGGGAAAACCCTGAGCGCCAAAGTAGGACGGAAGGATTTCGTTTCCTGGTTCGAACAGTTTGGGCCTGAGGTTGAATTCGTCTATCACATTGGTGCAAGAACCGACACTACTGAGTTCGACGCGTCCATTTTCGATGAACTCAACGTGAACTATTCGAAAGAAGTCTGGAGGTTGTGTACACGATTCGAAATTCCTCTGGTGTACGCCAGCTCGGCAGCAACCTACGGATTGGGTGAGTACGGTTACAAAGATGATCATGAGCTTTCAGAAAAACTGAAGCCGCTGAATCCATACGGAGATTCCAAAAACGACTTCGATATCTGGGCGCTGCAACAATCGGAAACTCCTCCTTTTTGGGCAGGATTGAAGTTTTTCAACGTATACGGTCCCAATGAATACCACAAAGGACGAATGGCTTCGGTCATCTTCCATGCGTACCAGCAGATCGGTGAAACCGGTGGAATGAAATTGTTCCGATCGCACAATCCTGAATACAAGGATGGGGAACAGCTGCGCGATTTCGTTTATGTGAAAGATGTGGTGGAAGTTTGCCTTTTTTTAATGGAAAAAGATCAGGAATCGGGGATTTACAACCTCGGTTCAGGAACAGCACGAAGTTTCCTTGATTTAACCCGCAATACGTTCAAATCAATGGGCATAGAGGAAAACATTACCTTCATCGATACACCGGAAGACATTCGTGACAAGTACCAGTACTTCACCGAAGCCGATATGAGCAAATTGATCAATGCCGGATACAAGAAGGCTTTTCATACTTTGGAAGAAGGCGTGGAAGATTACGTGAAGAACTACCTTTCGAACGAGGGGTATTATTAAACCGTTTCACAAGGTTTTTGAAGGTAGGAAATGTTGAAATTGATTGTTCGCTCCACGTTCAGATCAAGGGACAACGCATGTTAGCGTCATGCACTGTGCACGGCGTGTGACGTTACCATTGGCATGAAACCTCCTGCGGAGACAAAACGGTGGATGGAAGTGATGACTCCGTCCAGGGGGATTTGTTGTGCGGTACGCCGGCCGGTCCGCATCGCGCAGGAATCAATTGTTGGGGTCAAGAATAGCAGCGAACTTATCGGCGATGCTGGAAGCCCGGAGATCGTCTTCTGTATCAATGTCATTCATCTCTTCGAGGAGAGCGTAGCTACACTCTTTTTGAGACAGTTCATCCAGGGTAATGGAAAGAAGTAACCGGGTACTCCAGGGTTTGTTTTGAAACACAAATGGAAGTTCACGACTCATACCAATCAGGTAATAGCCACCGTCTTTTGCAGGCCCGAAAACAGCGTCATGTTTCGACAAGAGCCCGAATGCTTCGAGGAGATGATCCGTGGTGATTTCAGGCAGATCCGCTCCAATTCCAACCACATTTCGGTATCCTTTTGAAATACTTCTTTGAAAAGCGTCGTACATACGTTCACCCAGATCGTTACCCTGTTGCACAAATGACGTTTCACCGTGCCAATGATCCGAATTCAATGAATCGGAGAAGTAGACATGCAAATCCCAGTTCAGTCTCTCGGTGCTAACTGCTTCGGTAATGGATACAAGTTCCTGATAAACACCAAACGCAGCATCTATGCCGATGGTGGCGGCAAGACGGGTTTTGGTTTTGCCGCGAACCGCATTCTTCGCGAAAACGATGAGTAGATTTTCTTGCATCAATAAATGACTTTTCCCCTTGTAATCCACTTGCCCCATTCTTTTGAGAAACCGTGAATTTTTGATGTTCGTTCACCGGCATTGTTCACCATTCGATATCCAGAGTTGTTCCAGTGAAATATCCCTCCATACAAGTTTCGAACGTCGGTATATCCAGCCTTCTTCAATTTCTCTCCAATGTCCTGACTACGTGCTCCGATACTACAATAGACAACAATCGTCCCGTCTTTTGGAATTTCGTTTACCGAGGACATCTTGAAATTATCGAAACCGACACATTGCGCCGTTCGGATATGACTCACATCAAATTCCTTTTGCTCACGCGTATCCAGAAAATACACGTTGTCCTTCCCCACCATATTCGCAGCGTCATTGCACGAAATCGTAGGAAAGTCCGTGTAATAATTCGACAACATTTTCCTGTACGAATCGGATTGACCGTTGGCAGTTAGGTGAAAGAGCACTATGAAGAGAAAAATGCGCATATTGGTTTGACGTTATTCAGGTTCTTTTCTTACGGCACACAAATCAATGTGTCGAAACTCGGAGAGTAACCCGCCCAGATTCCCAGTGCGCCTCCGGAAATATTCGTCGGAATGTTGGTTGGAGTGGCAAATGGATTCCCGGCTGTAGCCAATTGCAGATACTTCTTTTCCATAAACTCGTACACATTTCGGTCCATTTTTGAAAGTTTGATTACAACGGTGTCCTCGTATTCGAATAACCAACGTTCGTTTTCCGGCAGTGTACTGCTGTATGCAAATGGATTTTCATAGAAGAAATCAAAGGTCAATCCGTCGAAAAATTCGTCATTAAAAATCGGATTGTATGTCTCTGTGAAGTTGTCATCTTCCGGATTCCCGTCCGCATCACTGGCCATTCGTTTCACTTCCCATTTGTAGCTGTCAAATTGGTTTGCCGGGTCTGAAAGTGTGCACCAGGAATAACCATGATTTGGAGCATCATCCTCGGCTTTCCACCAAACAGCATCCAGCGGTGTGGGATTCAAAATGCGTGTTTCGGCGGTGTAGGTTTCTCCTTCAAATTCAACGTTCAATGAGTAGGTCTTTCCAACCTGACCAAATATATCCGGGTCAAGAGAGAGATAAGCACAGAGATCATAGTTGGCAATTTCTGAAGGGGTAATTCCAATAGCCTGGGCAAACAATTCTTGTTGAGCCTGCGTCAATGTACCTGAACAAATCTCCTCCAACTCAACGGTATTTGTTCCATCGGAAACAGTCACTGTTGCACCTGAAACAAAACCGGTCAGAAAAGCATTCAAATCTGTCGGAGCGTATACTTCTTTCGATTTCGAGATGAGGACGATTGGTGGCTGTCCTGTTTCGATCACCCCGTCGATTACAAGCTGTTCAACGTGTCCGGGAATGTCAATTTCTACTTCTTTGGTACATCCGGTAGAAATCAGGAGCACACTGCAAATAGCCGCGAAATAAGTTGTGTATCTCATCATGCTAAAATTCAAAATTCCATGTTATACTCGGGATGATCGGAAATAAAGTAACCTGTTTTACCGAGATTTCAAAATTACCATCGAGGAAGTCTCCGTCGTTGTCTACATACAGAAAATAAGGGTTTGCACGGTTGTAGACATTGTATATAGAAAATACCCAGTTGCTTTTGAATCGTTTTTTGACCTGCATGCTTTCACCTGTGGTAGGATCAATTTTCTGCTGATAAGGCTTCGAATGCAGAATCGCAGAAACATCAAGTCGATGATACGGAGCCATTCGCGTTGAGTTTCGCTGGCCATAGGTGAAAAGTAAATCCTGATCCTGAACGTACCAGGAAGTGGGCAGTGTGAGCGTGTTTCCGGTGGCGTAGATAAACGCCGAACTGAACGTCCATCGATCGTTTAGTTTGTATGTCATCACAGCAGAAAAGTCATGTCTTCGATCGTATTTTGCAGGGAATGGTTCGCCATTGTTCAACGTTTCGAATACGCGTTCGGTTTTACTCCAGGTGTAGCCGATCCATCCGGTCAGGTTTCCGTAGGTGCGCCTCACAAAAAATTCGATTCCATAACTCCACCCTTTTCCAAATGTAAGTAAGTTGTCGGTGTTGTCGTTAACGTTATCGGATGGAAGCGCCCCTTCTTTGTACTCGATCAGGTTGTTCATGTCTTTGTAGTAGACTTCAACGGACGTTTCGTATTGGTTTTTGAGGAAATTCCTGAAGTATCCGACCGATCCCTGCCAGCCAACCTGAGGCTTTGCGATGCTGGTTGTTGGAAACCAAATATCAGTGGGCAAGGATACTGCCGATAAAGAAGTCAGGTGAACGTATTGATAATTGTAGGAGTATCCTGCCTTAATTGAACTGGCATCCGGAAGCATCCATCGCATGGAAACGCGAGGTTCAAGTCCATGATAAAATTGAATGAGGTCGCCTTCGTTGTATGTGATGATTGAATCAGGCGTACTGATGTCGCCTTTGATGTATCGCTTAAATGGGCCAACATGATGAAACATGCTGTAACGAAGTCCGGCATTCACGCGAAGTTTATCCGTGATATCGAACTCATCAAGGAAGTACAAAGCAGACTCATGGCTGAAGAGTTTTTGTGCCAATCCGGTATCAAATACCACATCTTCCTGTGATGCAGAAACGCTTGTTGGTGTGAAGGTATGATAGGTGTAATGCGCACCCCACTTCAATTTATGCCTTTGCCCCGGTAAATAGGTGAAATCAACCTTGCTTCCCCAATCGCGTATTCCAGACTTCAACTCGAATCGGAATTCATCCTGCTTGGATCCAAAACTGAACAAATAATCGGTGAATGTTCCGGAAACATTCATAAACAACCTGCCGTTGAAGATATGATTCCATCGAAATGCTGCAATTGCATTTCCCCATGGCATCGCTACATCGAAATCGTCTTCGGCATTGCCAAACCTGAACTCATCCTTGCCATAGTAGCTACTGAGGTAAATTTTGTCCTTTTTGCTCAG
The DNA here is from genome assembly GCA_030830385.1 of Crocinitomicaceae bacterium. GTDB lineage: Bacteria > Bacteroidota > Bacteroidia > Flavobacteriales_D > Crocinitomicaceae > UBA4466. The sequence goes on from JAURNA010000343.1 coordinate 7,653, forward strand.
CCGATAGTTCAGTTTAAGGTTGAGATCGTAGAAATAATAGCTCGATCCGGCGAATGGAGAAGTGCTTGGAATCGCTGCCCGCATGATCAGGTCGATGTATGTTCTACGACCGGATACAATGAACGAACCCCTGTCTTTTTTTATCGGAGCTTCCACTGTGAATCGAGATGAAATGGCCCCGATTCCACCCTTTATTTTGAGGTGCTTGTAATTGCCTTCGTTCATGTTCACTTCCAACACAGAAGACATCCGTCCGCCAAAATTCGCAGGCATTCCACCCTTGATCAGACTGACGCTTTTAACGGCATCAGCATTGAATACCGAGAAGAAACCAAACAGGTGAGCTGCGTTGTACACCACAGCTTCATCGAGTAACACAAGGTTTTGATCCGGTCCGCCTCCGCGAACGTAAAACCCTTGCCCTCCTTCGGCAGCGGATGATACACCGGGTAATAACTGAATGGTTTTGATGATATCCACTTCGCCCATGAAGGCTGGAATGGTCTTTATCTCGTCGATGTCCAAATCAATCTGACCCAACTGTGCGCTTTTTGTGTTGTCGTCGCCTTTTGCTGTCACGACTACCTCATCAATGAGTTGGGTGTCGGACCCAATTTCTTTGTCGTACAGCACATCTGATGTAAGATCAATGGAATCCTTCTCGGTTTTCATTCCTGTGACCCGAAATTCTACTTCGTAGACTCCACTGGGAACGGTGAGCGAATAAAAACCATAATTGTTTGTGATGGTTCCCTTCCGAATGGATGGAATGTAGACCTTTGCGCCGATAACGGTTTCCCCGTTTCGTCCGTTGGTAACCGTCCCGCTTACTGTGCTCATATCCTGAGAAAGGACATTGAAAGAGACCAATACAAGAAGCAGAAAAAGACCGCGCATCCTAATTTTTTGTGTAAAATTCGAAAATTTAGCGCCGTTCACCGAATAGAATGTGTTAAAATCCATGATCTGATCCCAAACCGGATGGAATCACGGAAGAATGGCACGGCGTAATTTTAATACCTTTGTTCCGCATGGAATTGGCTTGCACATCTCTCGTCTTCTGGATTCGCCAATGTTTTGGAGGAAACCCAATGTTGTCGACCATCTCAAAAAGAAGCGGCAGCCAGCTCAGTCAGCGAAACGAAAAATATACAAGTTGCAAGAGACGCTCCTCAAAGAAATTCACCATCGTATAACGAACGACGTGCAATTGATCAAACGTTTGACCCGTCTCCGGAGTCCGGGAGTGGAAGATTATGCAAAAAAAGACGCCACTTCAACACTTGAATTGGAGCGCATTAACGCCTTTGTAGCGCAACTTGATGGAGAACTCGGGTTCATTCACGAAAAGGGTTCGTATTTTCGCGTAAAGTTTAACTGTTAGAAGACGCGTATGAAGGTTTCATACAATTGGCTGAAAGAATACCTGGATACAGATCTTGCGCCAAATGAAATGGCGGAAATCCTTACGGATACAGGTCTGGAAATTGAAGGATTACACC
>JAURNA010000344.1 GCA_030830385.1 Crocinitomicaceae bacterium
AATAAAGACAAACCCTGGTCTGAAGCCATGGGGGTAGGAATTGATACCAAAGAACTTGAAAATAGCTTCATTATTTTGGTGGATGACGTTGTGAATTCCGGAAAAACCATGCAATACGCACTGGTTGAATTATTGGGGTTTCCAACAAAAGCAATCAAAACTCTTGTCCTGGTAGACCGTAAGCACCGACGTTTTCCCATCAAGGCAGATTTCGTTGGACTGAGTCTGTCCACGACTTTGAAAGAACGTGTTGAGGTTGATATGACCGAAGGAAAGGAAAAAGCATATCTCGTGTAATGAAAAAAATCACGGAATCAGAATCGTTCTACGACGGACTTGAGTCCCTTTCCACACGTGATCTGCTTGACGGTATCAACAACGAAGACCAGAAGGTTGCGTTAGCCGTCCAACAGATCATCCCGGATATTGAAGCTTTTGTAGATTCCTGTTATAAGCGAATGAAAAACGGGGGACGATTGTTCTATATCGGCGCAGGAACGAGTGGTCGGTTGGGAATTGTCGACGCCAGCGAATGTCCGCCAACATTTGGTGTGGACCACGGAGTGGTTGTTGGATTGATGGCCGGTGGAGACAAAGCGATGCGCAAAGCCGTAGAATTTGCGGAGGACGACACCCAACAGGGCTGGAAGGATCTACTTGAGCACAACATCTCATCAAACGATACGCTCGTTGGAATTGCAGCATCCGGAACAACACCATACGTAATTGGAGCACTTGAGCAGGCAAGCAAAGAAGGAGTTCTCACCGGCGGAATTACCTGCAACCCTGGTTCTCCACTCGCCGTCACTGCGAAGTTTCCAATGGTACCTGAAGTTGGACCCGAATTTGTTACCGGAAGTACCCGGATGAAATCCGGAACGGCTCAAAAATTGGTATTGAATATGATCAGTACTTGCCTGATGATTAAACTCGGTCACGTCAAAGGAAACCGAATGGTAGACATGCAGCTCAGCAATAACAAACTGGTTGATCGCGGAGCCAGAATGATCCAGGAAGCACTGAACATTCCCTACGACGAGGCACTTGCGTTGTTAGAAGAACATGGAAGCGTTCGCAGGGCAGTCAACAGCCACACCCCTTAGTCGATCGCTTTTTTTACATTTGAACCTAACTTATCAGCAAAGTTAACATAGGACAAGACTATCGAACATACAGAAGAGCAACACTTTCAATAACAAAAGGCTTCCGATTTGGAAGCCTTTAATGCAAGCAGAGGGAATGCCTCTTATTTTGTTAAACATACCGAATCAGCCTTCTTTTTCTTTTGTTTCGGCTTTTTTACTCTGACCTTTATCAATATTGATTTTCAGTTCAGTAGCATCTTTCTTATAATCTACATTGATCGTATCCCCTTCTTTAAGGTTTGATTTCACAATCTCCTCTGCAAGCGGATCCTCAATGTATTTTTGAATGGCTCGTTTCAATGGACGTGCACCGAATTTTTCATCGTATCCTTTTTCAACGATGAAATCTTTGGCTTTCTCCGTAACTGAGATGCTGTATCCCAATCCTTCGATTCTCACGCACAACTTCTCCATCTCAATATCAATGATCTGGTGAATATCCTCTCGGGAAAGCGAGCTAAACATGATTACGTCATCCACACGGTTCAGGAATTCTGGCGAGAACGCTTTGCGAAGTGCATTTTGAATGACTGTTTTCTCGTGTTCCTCGCGCTGCTCGCTTTGCGCTTTGGTTCCAAATCCAACTCCGGTACCGAAATCCGCCAGTTGACGCGCTCCGATATTCGAAGTCATGATAAGAATCGTATTCTTGAAATCGATCTTACGTCCGAGCCCGTCAGTCATGTGCCCATCATCCAGCACCTGCAGCAAGAGGTTAAATACGTCTGGGTGCGCTTTCTCGATCTCATCCAGCAGAACGATCGAATAGGGCTTGCGACGCACTTTTTCGGTGAGCTGTCCACCTTCTTCGTATCCCACGTATCCGGGAGGCGCTCCAACAAGGCGGGAAATGGAGAACTTCTCCATGTATTCAGACATATCAACGCGAATCAATGACTCTTCCGAATCGAACAGGTACTTGGCAAGCACTTTTGCCAGTTGCGTCTTGCCCACTCCGGTGGGTCCGAGGAAGAAAAAGGATCCAATCGGCTTGTTCGGATCTTTCAATCCTGCGCGATTGCGCTGAATAGCCTTCACCACCTTCATAACTGCCTGCTCCTGACCGATCACCTTCGATTTGATCTCGTCACTCATCACAGCCAATCGTCCCGTCTCAGACTCTGAAATCCGCGTTACAGGAACTCCGCTCATCATGGAAACAACTTCAGCAACATGCTCTTCCGTTACTTCCACCCTGTTGTTTTTGGATTCCTCTTCCCACTTTTTCTTTGCGGTTTCGAGACTTTCCTGCAACTGTCGCTCACTGTCCCGAAGCTCGGCTGCTTTTTCGTATTGTTGCGATCGAATGACCTCGTTCTTCTGCTCTTTGAGATCTTCAATCTTCTGCTCGATATCCAGAATTTCTTTTGGAACATTGATATTGGTAAGGTGTACGCGAGACCCCACTTCATCCAGTGCATCAATCGCCTTGTCCGGCAAGTGACGATCTGTGATGTATCGTTCAGTTAAACGAACACACGCATCAACCGCTTCGTCCGTATAGCGAACCGAGTGGTGATCCTCGTAGCGTTCCTTAATATTGTTCAGAATCTGAATGGTTTCCTCCTGAGTGGTTGGTTCGACCAAGACTTTCTGGAACCGACGCTCAAGTGCTCCGTCCTTTTCGATGTACTGACGGTACTCATCCAGGGTTGTTGCACCAATCGCTTGCATTTCACCGCGAGCAAGTGCCGGCTTGAACATATTTGAAGCGTCCAGTGAACCGGAAGCTCCTCCGGCTCCAATGATTGTGTGAATCTCATCAATGAAAAGAATGACATCCGAGTTCTTCTCAATCTCCTGCATCACAGCTTTCATTCGTTCTTCAAACTGACCGCGGTATTTTGTTCCCGCAACCAACGAAGCCAAATCCAGTGATACGATACGTTTGTCGAAAAGTACACGAGACACTTTGCGTTGAACGATCCTCAATGCAAGCCCCTCGGCAATGGCACTTTTCCCCACACCGGGTTCACCGATCAGAATCGGGTTGTTCTTCTTTCTTCTTGAGAGAATCTGACTCACGCGCTCAATTTCCTTTTCGCGCCCCACAATTGGGTCCAACCTTCCGGCCTCAGCCATCTTCGTCAAATCCCGGCCGAAATTATCCAGCACAGGTGTTTTCGATTTTGGGTCTCCTTTGCGTTGTGATGAGAATGACTCTTCTCCACCTCCTGCACCTTCTTCCTCCGTTCCACCCGGAAATTCCGCCCGTGGAACGATGTTGTCTCCTTTCATTGATTCCAATTCGTCTTTAACATTTTCATAAATCACTCCATACCTATTCAATATACTACACGCCACACTGTCCTCGTTCTTAAGGATGGACAACAGCAAGTGCTCCGTACCGATCATACTGCTTTTGTACAACTTCGCTTCCAGATAGGTCAGCTTCAGAACACGCTCCGCCTGTTTAACCAATGGAATATTGGATAAATTCTGCGGCGAAACTGCCACCGAACGCGACAAGCTCTGTTCGATTTCCTTTCGAATCATCCGCAGATCCAATTGGAACTCTTGCAATACAGCGATTGCCTTACCGTCTCCTTCACGGATCAGGCCCAGCAGTAGATGCTCAACCCCAATAAAATCATTACCGAGACGCAAAGCTTCTTCTCTGCTGAAGCTGATCACGTCCTTGACTCGCTGTGAAAATTTGGCCTCCATACGATACGGTTTATACAGTTTATCAATCGGCGTAAAAATGGGCAATTTACCCCACTTACAAATATATAACGAATAAAATTGTTAATAAGTGAAGCCAAACCCCCATTTTCCACAGATTTTTGTTAGTAATTAGGGCTTTTTAACACCTCTTCAATCGGGTTCAAATCACTAATTTCGAACCTTGCTTTTATGTATGCACAAATCGTGCTAAAATTTAATTTGTGACAAGATGGCAGATGGGGAAAGAATAATCCAGATTAATATCGAGGATGAAATGAAATCAGCGTACATCGATTATTCGATGTCCGTGATCGTTTCCCGGGCATTACCGGATGTACGAGATGGTTTCAAACCGGTACACAGACGTGTGCTTTATGGAATGCAGGACCTTGGAGTGTACTCCAACAGACCTCATAAGAAGTCAGCAAGAATTGTCGGTGAAGTACTCGGTAAGTATCACCCACACGGAGACAGCTCAGTATATGACACAATGGTACGCATGGCGCAGCCATGGTCGTTGCGTTATCCACTCATTGACGGTCAGGGTAACTACGGATCCGTTGATGGTGACAGCCCTGCAGCAATGCGATATACGGAGGCGCGGCTGCGCAAGATTGCGGAAGAAATGCTTTCGGATCTTGATAAAGAAACGGTTGACTTCCGACCCAACTTCGACGATAGTATTGAGGAGCCATCAGTACTGCCCTCTAAAATCCCCAACCTGCTCGTTAACGGATCCAGCGGTATTGCGGTAGGTATGGCAACAAACATGGCCCCACACAACCTGTCGGAGGTTGTAGACGGAGCCGTTGCTTACATTGATAATAAAGACATTGATGACGAAGAACTACTTCAGTATGTGAAAGCACCAGACTTCCCAACCGGAGGAACGGTATACGGATACGAAGGTGTTCGCGATGCTTTGCTTACCGGACGTGGGCGAATCGTGATTCGTGGAAAAGCGGAAATCGAAGAACTCAAAAGCGGTAAAGAGGCAATTATCGTAACGGAGATTCCATACCTGGTCAATAAGGCTGACATGATCAAGAAAACAGCCGAACTCGTTAACGATAAACGCATCGAAGGCATCGGAGATATTCGCGATGAATCCGACCGAAACGGAATGCGCGTTGTGTATGAACTGAAGCGCGATGCAATTCCCAATGTCGTGCTTAATAAGCTGTTTAAATATACCGCACTGCAAAGCTCATTCTCAGTAAACAACATTTGCCTTGTAAATGGCCGACCTGAGTTATTGAACCTCAGACAACTCATCAGCCATTTCGTAGATTTTCGTCACGAAGTTGTCGTACGTCGTACCAAATACGAACTGCGAAAAGCAGAAGAACGAGCACACATTTTGGAAGGATTGATCATTGCTTCTGACAACATCGATGAAGTGATTCAATTGATTCGCGGATCAAAAAGTCCGGACGAGGCTCGTGAGAAATTGATGGAGCGATTCGAACTGACAGAGATTCAATCACGTGCGATTGTTGAAATGCGATTGCGTCAGCTTACAGGGCTTGAGCAAGACAAACTGCGTGCGGAATACGACGACCTTATTACGTTGATTGAGGATTTGAAAGACATCTTGAATCGCGAAGAGCGAAGAATGGAGATCATCAAGAACGAGTTGCTTGAGGTAAAAGACAAGTACGGTGACGAACGACGTTCTTTGATTGAGTACTCTGCGAGCGAAATGCGCGTTGAGGATTTGATTCCGGACGAAGAGGTGGTAGTTACAATCTCCCACGCCGGATACATCAAGCGAACGAACTTAGCGGAGTACAAAGTTCAGAACCGTGGTGGAATGGGATCGAAAGGTTCCTCTACCCGAGACAAAGACTTTCTGGAAGAGCTGTTCGTAGCCACCAACCACAACTACCTGCTTATTTTCACAGAAAAAGGAAAATGTTTCTGGATGCGTGTATTTGAAATTCCGGAAGGAACAAAAATCAGCAAAGGGCGTGCAATCCAGAACCTTTTGAACATTGAGCAGGACGATAAGATCAAAGCGTATGTAAAGGTAACCGATCTGAAAGATGAGGAATACGTAAACAATAACTTCATCATCATGGCGACCAAACGTGGAGTCATCAAGAAAACCTCCCTTGAAGCGTACTCTCGTCCGCGAAGCAACGGTATCAATGCCATTACGATCCGGGAAAACGACGAATTGCTCGAAGCAAAACTGACCAACGGGTCGAACGAAATCGTTCTTGCGACATCAGGAGGCCGGGCCATTCGGTTCAACGAGCAAAAAGTACGCGCTATGGGACGTAACGCTGCCGGAGTTCGTGGTGTGACGCTCGCAAGCGATCAGGACGAAGTAATTGGAATGATCTGCGTTGAGGACATATACTCTACCGTTATGGTCGTGTCTGAAAAAGGATTCGGTAAACGAACGTACCTGAACGACCCTGAAGACAACGAGCCCATTTACCGTATCACCAACCGGGGCGGAAAAGGTGTGAAAACACTCAACATTACAGATAAGACAGGTAAACTACTTGCGATTAAGAACGTAACAGACGAGCAAGATCTGATGATCATCACGAAGACAGGAGTAACCATCCGAATGCACATCGATCAAATCCGAACAATGGGGCGCGCTGCTCAGGGAGTTAAGCTAATTAACCTCAAAGAAAAAGCAGAGATTGCAGCCGTTGCCAAAGTTCCTCGCAGCGATGAGGATGAAGAATTGGCAGAAGGACAAATCAACGAAGGTGATGCAAACACCGGAGACGAATCTGCAGAAAATGGCACGGATATTGGAAATGAGGGTATGGAATAATTCGTATTTTGCATCATTAATATAAAGATCAGACATGAAAAGGACGTTACGAAGCGTAGGAGTAGTAGCTGTGATCTGCCTGGTATCAGGGCTATCCCTCGCTCAGAAGAAGAACGAAACAAATGCAGCCCTTGCGCGTCAGTCGGCGCTGTTGGCGATGGATCGAAAGGACAACGAGGAAGCTACAAAACAGCTGAAGGCCGGAAAAGAGTTCATTGACCTTGCTGCCGCACACGACGACACCAAAAACAGCCAAAAGACACTTTGGCTGAAAGGCGAGATTTATTCATTGTTTGTCTCTCACGGAATGGCGACTGAGGACATGGAACTTGTTTCATCCATCGGCGAAAACGGCATAGATGAGGCAATTGACGCGTTGAAACGAGCCTATCCAATGGGTAAAAAATACAAAACAGACATCGTTACAACAGTTGATCGCAACCGTATTACAATGAATAATTTTGCAAACATGATGTACGGAGCTGAGCAATACAAAGAAGCCGCAGAAATGTACATGGGGCAAGCTCAGTTTGGAGAGTCCATCGGTTTGTATGATACATCTGCTTACTTCAATGCTGCATTGAGCTACGATCGTTCTGACCAAAGAGCGAAAGCTGCACCGATTTACGAAGACCTTGCGAAAATCGAGTACCGTGGAACAACATGCGCAGTTCTCGCTTCAAGCGCCTACCGTAAATCGGGAGATACGGAAAAAGCCAAAGCCGTAATCGCCGAAGCACGGAAGAAATATCCAACAGATCGCGAATTGCTTCTGGAAGTGGTAAACACGCGCATCGACGAAGGTGATGCTGAAGGAGCCGAAGAAGCGTTGGCAAGTGCAATTGAAACGGATCCTGAAAACAAGCAACTGCACTATACAATCGGAACGATTTACATCGACCTGAAAAAGTATGAGAAAGCTGAAGAATCTCTGGAAAAGTCACTCGAACTGGATCCAGACTACACGGAAGCCCAATACCAATTGGGGGCGCACCTCGTAGGATGGGCAGGAGAATTGAAGCAAGGAGCAGATACACTCAACTTCAACGATCCGAACTACAACAAGTTGACAGAGCAAAGCAACAAAACATACAAACGCGCTTTGATCCCACTTGAGAAGTACATTCTAACGAATCCAAAAGACGCAGATGTACTGAACATTCTCTACCAGATTCACAGAAATCTGGGCAACAAGGAAAAATCGAATGAATACAAGCAGCGCTTCCTTGATGCACGAAATGGTTAACAAGCTCTATTGA
>JAURNA010000345.1 GCA_030830385.1 Crocinitomicaceae bacterium
CTGTTCTCACAACACTATTGAATTACTTTCGGATGAGTATTTGGATACTCGGCACACATGGATACTCTTTGAGATTATCTCTGTCGAAAAACTGCGGTTAGCATCACTATGGAACGATGTTCCGAACGCTGAAATTGAAATGATCGACAAGGCACTAACCACGATTGCGAAAGAACTCGCCGCATATCTTGAGGTAGAAGCGGGACTTGACGATGCAACGAATAAAATCAAACTGACCCATTTATTCAATGGTTCCGGAGAGCCCAATGCCTCGGAAATTGGCATTACACTCGTAAACATTGAGGAAGACCGAATCAACCGGGCAAATGATCCTTACATCAAATCACCGGAAGGAATTACCAAGGTGAATCCGGAGATCAAACTGAATTTATACGTGTTGTTCACTGCCAATTTTGGCGACCTGTACGATGAAGCACTCAAATTCATCTCGTACATTATCGAATTCTTTCAGGGCAAAAGCGTCTTCACACGAAACAACACTCCGGGATTGGATGAAAACGTCGAAAAGTTGATCACCGAATTGTATCCGATGAGTTTCGAACAACAAAACTACCTCTGGGGAATGATGGGGGGAAAGTACATGCCTTCCGTGTTGTATCGCTTCCGGCTTCTTGAAGTTCGCAGAGGATTGCCAACCGACAGCGCAGAACCCATTACAACCATCAAAGAAAACGCCGGATCATGAGTTTCGAAATCGTATACAAAAGATTGTACTCGCTGGGGGTTGCCAACGATTTCTTCAAGGACGAAGAATGCAATGACTTTCGATTCGTCCCACTCAGGGGAACCAGGGAGACCTTGCGTTCGCTCGGAATCATCTTCAAAGAAAACAAGAAAGGATTTGACCTCATTTACCGCACAGATGGCAGCGGATTTTCTCCCTACTTTGCCATTGAAGGTACGCGCGTGATCAATTTCGGAATTCAACTGGTCAACGATGAGGCGCTCTCGTACACAGACCTTCCCGAAAAGCAGAATGCAAGCCAGATATACTTTCTGGAAGGAGCCTATGACGATGCTTCGCCCACGGTCGATCTAATCGATACGCGGCCAATGATTTTCACCGAGAGCAAACTCTTCCCTTCAAAAGAGGCAACGTTCCGCATAGAAGATGTAAACGCAAATCAATTGCTCGAATGGACACAGGAAGGTTTGCAGGACGACGATAATCCGACACATTATCACCATACCTTTTCCGCTGATTTGGGGGCATATGAACGTCTGAAACGCGTTACACTCAAAACCTTGATCAATGGATCGCTGGAAGAATCCACAGATGTTTTGATCTACAACGCGATGATTGAGCCGGCAATCATAGGCATTTTTTCCCTCACGCTCGACAAAGACATTGTTTATGACAGCTCGCTGCCTTATTCATCCGAAGTTGAGCTTGCGGCATCATCGAGCATCTGGAAGTATTCAATTGAACTAACAAGAGATTTTACAAACGGAAACTTCGCGGTGAACAATACGGGTGGAGGAGGATTAACGTTCAGCGAGATTGCCCCACCGGCCGATTATTTGAAAGGACGCACAGTTGTCTTTCAATCTTCCGACCCAATCGCGAAATCTGAATTAGCAAACAAGGATTTTGATTTGGTTGTGACATCTGACGACATTGATCTGACGATTTCACCATTGCCGAATCCCTCACCTTATTCAACAAACTCAACAATTTATCTAAAAATTTAAAATTCAAATTTATGGCAAGCACGTACAAGACGCCTGGTGTATACATTGAGGAAATATCGACGCTTCCGGCGTCGGTGGCTGCTGTGGAAACGGCAATTCCCGCATTCATCGGGTTTACTGGTAAAGCAAAAAAGAACGGAAAGGATCTCATCCATACCAACCCGGACGATCCTACAGAGATCAAACCCGATCCAACGAAAATCGATTCGCTTCTCGAGTACGAAGAATACTTCGGCACAGGAACCGATGAGGTTACCATCGAGGTGAACCTGAAATCCGATAACTCGGTAGAAAGCGTGGATGTGGGAGCGGGATTCTGTTTGTACAACAGCATGCGCATCTATTTCTCGAATGGTGGAGGACCCTGCTATGTGGTTTCGTGTGGAACGTACGAAGAAATCGACACAACCGATGACAACGATCTCTACGATGCACTTGTGGCCGGACTCAACGCAGTTCGCAAAGAGGACGAGCCAACTTTGTTGCTTTTCCCGGACGCTGCAAATTTATTCTCCGACAAAACGAAATTCGGGACACTTCAGAAAGATGCACTCAAACAGTGTAACGATCTGCAAGATCGATTCTGCATCTTCGATTTGCTCAACGGATCAGAAGATCTCGATTGGGAAGATGGAGATTCCGAGTCGGTAGACCTTGGCTTCCGAAACAACGTCGGAGCTCAATACCTGAAGTACGGAGCATCGTACTATCCCAACCTGAGAACAACGCTAGGGTTCGACTTCGGATACGAGCACGTCAAAGGAAACATCAAGAAAAATGGCCTGACCGTTTCGCTCGGTGCACTGAGCACGGATGCAACGGTCGTTACTCATTATGACCGTGTGCTTGCAGACGAAACAACCTTTGACAGTTATTTCGACGATCAAACATGCGATATTACATTTCCCGCTGATTTGGATGCAGCCCCCGTCAATACCTTGGCGCTTGACGAAGGATTTGCACGGATCACCGAATTGTCCGGGTCAAAAGATACCAAGAAGGAACTTCAGCAAAAGGCCAGATACATCCAGTTCATGCTGGAGGGATTGGTATCGTTAAAAGACAATCTGACGGATACCGAAGATGAAGATGGCGATGCAACCACGAATAAAGATCTGTTCTCAATTCACAAAGCGCATATTGCAGTGGAAGGAGGCCCCTCTTATTCACGACTGGAAGAACTTGTGCGCAAATTATATGAGTATGACATCAGCTACTCCACAGACGGAGGAAGTTCCTTCTCAGCTTTGGGAATCGTAACCAAGAACGGAAGTGACAACGTGGTCTACGATGTTGTGGATTGCTCTGTTTCGGGAGTTGCAGAAGATGGAGATTTGTACGGAGATGCTGGAACGGTTACCGTTGTGGTTGGACGTGCTCGTGCAATGTGGCAGTCACTGTACGAAGATGTACTCAGTTATGTGAAGAGCTTCGCAGCAGAAATTGATTTGCGCAAAGAAAACCTCGAGCAACTTCTCGAAGAATCAAACCCGGTATATGCCAACATCGCTCAGGCGATCCGCAAGGAGGGAATTGTACTTCCACCAAGTGGAGCCGTTGCCGGTGTGTATGCCGCTGTTGACAATGAGCGCGGAGTTTGGGTTGCACCGGCTAACCGCAGCTTGAATTCAGTGATCGGACCAAAAGTGAACGTCACCGCAGCAGAACAAGGTGGATTGAATGTGGATGCGACATCGGGAAAGTCAATCAACGCAATTCGATCATTTACAGGTCGTGGAACCATGATCTGGGGAGCAAGAACGCTCGCCGGAAACAGTAACGAGTGGCGCTACGTGCCCGTTCGTCGACTGTTCAACATGGTGGAAGAATCCGTGAAGAAGGCAACCGAGTTCGTTGTTTTCGAACCGAACGATAAAAACACCTGGGTACGCACGAAGGCCATGATCGAGAACTTCCTGAACCAAATTTGGAAAGCAGGAGGACTCGCAGGAGCAAAGGCTGAACACGCATACATCGTGAAAGTCGGATTGGGTGAAACCATGACAGCACAGGACATTCTCGAAGGTCGGATGATCATCGAAATCCACATGGCTGCCGTACGTCCGGCAGAGTTCATTGTGTTGCGCTTCATGCACAAACTCCAGGAATCATAAATCATTAAATAAACGAACAAAAGAATAAGAAGTTATGGCAGATTATCCACAACCCGCTTTCCATTTCAAAGTTGAATGGGGGGGAGCTTCCGGAGCATTTACAGAAGTTTCAGGATTAAACCTTGAGCATCAGGTAATCGAATACCGAGACGGGTTAAGCCCGACGTTTTCAACCATTAAAATGCCCGGTCTGAACACAAACGGCGAGATTACACTCAAGCGTGGGATTTTTAAGAAAAACAACGAATTCTACGAGTGGTGGAACTCCGTTTCCATGAACACCGTTGAGCGTCGTGATATCACAGTAAGCCTGCTGGATGAAAATCATGCAGCAACCATGGTGTGGAAATTCACGAACGCATGGCCTTCAAAAATCGAAGGAGCGAGCCTCAATTCCACGGGAAATGAAGTAGCCGTTGAAACCATTACGATGGTGCACGAAGGTTTGACCATCGATAATAACTAGGGATGAGTTTGGTGTTCGAAAGACCACCGTCGGGCTTCCACTTTGCGGTTGTATTTGAGCTATTTCCACAGACTACGAACGACTTTCGTTTTCAGGAAGTCAGTGGACTCAATGTAACGGTTGAAACGGAAGATTTCAAAGAGGGCGGTGAAAACCGGTTCACGCACAAACTCCCAAAGCGAACCAGTTACAGCCCTCTTGAATTGAAGAGGGGACTGTTTACCGGATCGTTTATCACGCAATGGTGCAAGGACGCGATTGAAAACTTTGAGTTCAAGCCGGCCAACATTCTGATTACACTGCTCAACGACCAACACATTCCGATTGCCGGATGGTATGTCGTAAACGCTTACCCCGTCGAGTGGAGTACATCCGGATTTAACGCACAATCAAGTGATTTGGTGGTGGAGTCTTTGAAACTGAACTACTCCTATTTCAACACAATCAGAGTCTGAGTCTATGCCGATAGAAATCAAGGATATGATCATTACTGTGTCCATTGCGGAAGGTAACTCCGCAGGGCAGACAGCGGCTTCAGGTCAATCTGGCTCTGCCGATAAAGAAGAGCTCATCAAAGAGTGTGTGGAACGTGTACTTGAAATTCTTCAGGAAAAAACAGAACGATAATGAGCGGAAAACTCGAAAAATTGATCATTGAGCCTTTCAAGGACGCCAATTGTACACAAAAAGGTGAGGCGACTCCGTACACGGCATTGATCAATCCGGATCAAATCGTAATGGACTCCAAAGTGGAGTACGAAACTCCCCGGCAAAACGGAGGGGATGGAGATCAGAAAATCTTCAAGGGAATTACTTCTCCGAAACTCAATGTGAAGTTGTTGTTTGATGGAACCGGCGTTCTATTGGCATCGGAACAATCGGCATTATTAGCTGTTGCAGCCAAACTAACCGGTGCAGGAAGTGATTCTGCTGAACTCGGTACCGTTCAGGAACAAATCGAGGCTTTTCGTAAAGTCGCGAATTATTACAATGGCGAAGACCACGAGCCCAGCTACGTTCGCATTGCATGGGGGGGAATTGTTTTCAAAGGACGACTCGAAACTTTCAAAGTCACTTACACGCTCTTCAAACCCGATGGATCGCCGCTCCGTGCAATGGGTGAAGCCGGATTTGTAGGGTCCGTTGACCCCGCTACTGAGAGCAAGAAAAAGAACATGCAATCCCCGGACCTTACGCATGTAAGAACCGTGAAAGAAGGAGATACGCTGCCCTTGATGTGTCATCAGATCTACAAGGACTCTACGCGTTACATCGAAGTGGCACGTGTGAATGCCCTGAGCAATTACCGCCACCTGAAACCCGGAACGAAATTGTTTTTTCCACCCATCAAATCGATTGAAAAATGAGCGAAACACTGGCGAATAATATCACCCAGACAACACAGGCTCCGCACGGAGTTGAAATTCTGTTAAGCGATGGTTTTTCGTCGGATGGAACGACTATTTCGGACACGTATCCAGTGTCTCAGGTCGTGGTGATGAAAAGTCCGAACAAAATCGCCTACGCCAAAATTGTCATAGGTGATGGATCGGTTGCCGAACAGGATTTTACGATCAGTAATTCAGACGATTTCTCTCCGGGACGATACGTAACGATCAAAATGGGGGACGCCAACGGAAAACCCCTGCTGTTCAAAGGAGTGATTGTCAAACATGGAATCAAAATCAGAAAAACCAGGAGTTCGGTTCTCACGATTGACTGCAGAGATGTGGCGGTTCAACTCACGACGAATTGCAAGAGTAGGTACTTCAGCGATGACGGAACGGATACCGATGCGTTTGAGGAAATCTTGGGCAGCTACCCGGATGTTTCCTACAAATTCGCTCCCATCGAAGGATCACACGAGAACATGGTACAATACAACACCACGGATTGGGATTTCATCGTGAGTCGTGCGAATGCGGCCGGGCAACTTGTCTACACAAATAACGGAGAACTCACCACCGTAGAGCCATCGGTTGAAGATTCGGAGGCACACACGCTCGAATACGGCGATATTCTGGAAGAATTCGAGGCCGAAATGGATGCAAAGCACCAGTACTCAAAGGTGCTGATGGACATCTGGGATTCATCGAAACAGGAAGTAGAGGAAGAAGAAACGGAGAGTACCGGAGCGGCCAGTTTGGAGAAGCCCGGAAACATAAGCAACAGCGATTTGTCAGAGATTTTTAATTCGGAGGGATTGAAAATCAACTACCCCGGATCCCTCATTGCGGAAGACCGTGCGAATTACCTAAAAGCAGAGTTGATCAAATCGAAACTGGCACGAATTCGGGGAAGAGCATCCTTCACAGGTCCATTGATTGTAGAACCCCGAAAAACCATTTTGTTGAAAGGCGTCGGAGAGCGATTCAACGGACGTACCTACATTACTGCTGCACGCTATGAATTTTCCAATGGAACCTGGAAAACAGATGTTCAATTTGGCCTGGATCGCGATTGGTTCAGTACACAGGTAATGAGTTCACAAACGCTGGTTCGAAATCAAATTCCAACCATGACCGGACTCTACATCGGAGTAGTGACTCGTCTGGATGACCCTACCGGCGAAGACCGTATCAAAGTGCGAATTCCGGTCATTAACAAAGAAGGAGAGGGAACCTGGGCAAAAATGGTACGACAGGACGCCGGCGAACACCGGGGAATGTTCCATCTGCCGGAACTGGAAGACGAGGTGGCCGTTGAATTTTTGAACGGAGATCCGCGCTATCCGATGGTACTGGGAATGATGAATAGCAGCATGAAACCTGCACCAAAAGAAGGGCTGGAGGAAGACAACCTCAAAGGATACTACTCAAAAATCGGTAGCCGACTCGAATTTGACGACAAAAGCAGAACGATTACACTTCAAACGTTGGATTCCGGAGAAGAAAGCGATTTGAGTGCTTTCCGAACAGGACAACCGGAGCTGGAGAAGAACAACACCGTTTTCCTTGACGATGAAAATGGAGAGATTCTCATTCAGGACAAGAATAAGAATTACATCAAACTGAGCAAAGACTCGGTGCATATATATGGCGACAAAGAAGTGATCATCGAATCCCAGACCATTGAGTTCAAGGGACAAACAGCGATCAAGGGAGAAGCGCCGCAAGTGGAGTTTGATGGAAGCGCCACCACAACCATAAAAGGAGGATTAGTAAACATTAATTGATTATGCCGGGAGCAGCGAGAATAAGTGATATGCATGTGTGTCCGCAGGTAAACCCCGGGCCGGTACCGCACGTGGGAATGATGATTTCTCAGGGAAGTCCGGACGTGATGATCAACAATTTGCCCGCTGCACGAGTGGGAGACATGGCCATTTGTGTGGGCCCGCCTGACAGCATAGCAATGGGTTCGGGAACCGTGATGATTAACGGAGCACCAGCCGCCCGAATGGGAGATTCAACGAGTCATGGCGGAACGATCACAGCAGGAAGCCCAACGGTTATAATTGGAGGATAATATGGAAGACAAAGAACTGGATACACTATTCTTAGGCCGCGGTTGGTCCTTTCCACCGACGTTCGTGAAACGCGAGGGAGGCGTGGAAGGCGTTGCCATGGTCAGTGGTGAAGACGACATTCGCCAGTGTCTTGGAATTTTACTGGATACAACTTTAGGGGAACGAATCATGCACCCGAATTTCGGATGTAACCTGAGAGAATATCTGTTTCAACCCATTTCCAATACCATCACTTCCATTGTGAAGGATATTGTCGAAACCGCGATCATCAATTACGAGCCCAGAATTGACCTGTTATCGGTCGTGGTAAATACGGAAAATCAAAACAAAGGAATTCTGCTCCTGGAAATCAATTACAAAATACGAACAACCAACTCCAGAAGTAATTACGTGTACCCATTCTACCTTGAAGAAGGGACCAATACCTGATCATGTCAGAAGAAAATTGCAAACATAAAAACCCACTGGTCCTGAAGGGAACCGCTCAGGAAAGCCGAATGCCCGGGCATCTCGATCCGGACAACGTGCAGATCATCGA
>JAURNA010000346.1 GCA_030830385.1 Crocinitomicaceae bacterium
AGTATTCGGATTACATCAAAGGGAATTTCCGGATATCGTACAAGCTAATCAGCCGAAAAACAACCCAGGAATGGGCATTGGATGTACAGAACTTTACCGACCGTGACAATATATTCTATCAGGAATACAATGCGTATTCCGGTAAGGTGAGAACCGTCTATCAAAACGGATTGTTACCGGTGTTTCAGTACCGAATTATGTTCTAGGGAGTCGAATCTCGAACGTGGTTCCTTTGCCGAGTTCAGATTCAAAATCGATGCTTCCTTTGTGGTTTTCGATAATTTGTTTCACCATGGCGAGTCCAAGGCCCGTTCCGGTGCTTTTGGTGGTGAAATACGGCACAAAAATCTTGCTTCGTCTCGCGGGTTCAATCCCAACACCGTTGTCCTGAATCTGAATTAAAACCTCCTTGTCAAGTGCTACAACAGAAATTAAAATTTCACCTGCCTGTTCTGCCGGAATTGCCTGAATCGCGTTTTTGATCAAGTTGTTAAACACACGCAATATCTGGTCGCGGTCTCCCAGAATTTCCACTTTTTCCCCGGGAGTTTTGACCGTAATTTCCGCACTTGTCTGGGAGGAGAATACCTCCTTAACTCCTTTGATGAGATAGATCAGATCCAATTCTTCCTCACTCGGATTCGGCATCTTCGCAAACGAAGAGAATTCATTGGCAATTCGGGTCAGCGCATCGATCTGCTCCACAATGGAACTCGCAACACGCTGCAATTTTTCCTCGCTTTTGGGGTCATTTGGATCGAAAGAACGCTGAAGTTGCTGAACACTCAGTTTCATCGGTGTCAGTGGGTTCTTGATCTCATGCGCTACCTGCTTGGCCATTTCCCTCCAGGCAGATTCACGCTCACTTTGTGCCAATTGCTGAGCGGCAAATTCAAGCTCCGCTAACTTCTGGTTGTACTCCCGGACGAGTGCCCCGATTTCGTCCTCTCTGTCATACGAAATCTGCTCGTTGTGTTTCCCAAATCGGACAGCGGCAAAACTCTCCTGTAGTATCCTCAATGGTGATGTGAGCCATGTGGATATAAAGATGGCCAGTACGATGGATATGGCCAACAGCAATATGAATACGTTGACAATCGCAACCAAGAATTTTTGAATTTGATTCTCGAATTCACTCTGCTGACCAAAATGCTGCAGGTTTATAAAGCCCATTTGGGCACCCACAGTATTGTAGAATGGCAAATACGCTGAAGAATAATTCAACGATCCGATGCTCTCGTTGTGCACGTATTCACTCTTCCGGTTGTAGCGCATTTCACCGAAGGCCACAGGGTTCATCTGTTCACTCAGCAATCCGACGTTGAACACCTTCGGTCGAGACGTAGCCAGCAAATACCCATCGTTATCATACAGATTGATGTCTGTGAAGAATACCTTCGCAAACTTTTGCAAAATGTACTGCATATAGTTTCCGTTTCCATCGATGGATAGCGTATCAAATGAGCCGAGTTTCGCCTTTACCTCTGTTTGGACCGAATTCAATTTTTCACGAATTACATCGTTCGTATATTGGTTGTACTGGTTGCGAACGAAAATCCCACTGCCCCAACCAAAAGCGAGCAGCGATAGGAAGACCAGCGAAATCAATACCAATTGAATCTTCATCGCCAGGCTAATTGTTCGTTTTGTTTTCGCATTGCGATTGAGGCGGAAAAGCATCGGTAACAAGAGGAGTCCGAAGAACGTGAAAAGGTACGAGAAGGACGTGATTACATCCACATACGTGCTGTTTCTTTTGGACAGTACGATCATGCCCTCGTTGGATTTGCTCAATGCAAAATGGTTGAACGATCCGTAATCGAAAAATCCCTCCTTCGAAAAACCTTCCGGAACCATCGCCTTGGGTGCTGAAGGATAGTTGAAGTTGCCGTATTTGGCAATTAAGCGTCCATCGTGGAACTTGGCAATCGAATAGGTTTCAAGAGGTTCCAGAACGTTTGCTTCTGAAGAAACCAATAGTCTTGGGAAACCAATTTCTTCAGGAATTTTCTTGGATTTCAGCGTGCAATAAAGCGTCGCACTGTCCAATGAATCCTTTCCCGTCAGGGGCTGACGGATGATGTAACTGTATTGCCCCGAATAATCTTCGACGAAAAAGATATTGCTGTCAAGAATGGATAACTCACCGGAAGTTTCAATGATGGACTCAAGTTCTTTGTAGAGCACTTCGGGATCCTTTCGAAATTCGATCAAGGGTTTTGATTCAGCATCGAACAGGCTAAACGACATTTCGTAACGCTCCCAATATCCGTGAAACAGCCGTCGCTCAAGACCGTCCTCAAAATCAGAAACATCGACATTTTGTGGAGAAGAAACCAGGGTTTTCAGGACATTGTCCTCCTTGATGTCGTTCACCATCTGGTGGTACTCCGCCTCGGTGGCGATGTTCTTTTCGGTTGCCAGTTGATTTGCGTACAGTTCCCTCTCCCCTTTTTCTTTCTTTTCACCAAACGATCCTATATTGATCGCCATTACCAGAGAGAACAGTGTCAGCAATATCAATCCCGGACCCAATCTGCGTGCTCCTTCCCGCCATGAAAAATAGAGCATCATTCCATAGAACGCCATCGGAAAAATTGATGTGACCAGAATTTGTGAACCGTCGTAAATTTCCCAAAGCAAAAAGAGAATGCCCATTGCAAAGGTGATCACAGCCAATTGAGTAGGATTCCATCCCGCGTCCCTCAATCCCTGAATGATGACTCTCAACAGTAGAAAATAGGCATAAAACACCACACCCAAACTTGCCATGGCAAGCACCGAGTA
The DNA here is from genome assembly GCA_030830385.1 of Crocinitomicaceae bacterium. Taxonomy (GTDB): domain Bacteria; phylum Bacteroidota; class Bacteroidia; order Flavobacteriales_D; family Crocinitomicaceae; genus UBA4466. The sequence goes on from JAURNA010000346.1 coordinate 2,788, forward strand.
CATGTTGAGCGAGAACAGTTGATCAATAATCAGCGGAATTGACGAATCTTCAACGAGTCCTTTCGCCAAAAAAAGAATCAACGGCCAAATCAACAGAGAAAGGAGATATGCAAGCAGCAAAATCCACTTGAAACGAATTCTTCCGTCACGTCTTTCCAGGCTCATTCGTATCTGGTAGATTACAAAGACGATCAGCAATACGTTCATGAGGTATTCGAAGAAGTTTGGAAACCATTTATTTGCTCCGTAAAGAGTTGGATCAAACGGCTCCGACGTTCCCAAAAAGGAGAATCCATTGAAATGCAGGGACGCAATTCTCAGACCCAACAGAAACAAAACCATTCCCCAGCGAATCCAGGAATTCCATTTTCTCATGCGGGCCATAAGCAAGAGCATCCATGTAAGAACCATTCCCAGAAAGGTGATCATTAACACGAGAGATTGCCCTCTTGAAAGCGATTGTTCTTTAGACGGCACCAAGGACATGATGTATGCACCTTTTGCGTCTTTTACAGCTTTGCCCGTTTCCGGATCGGTTGATATTTCGGATTCAAAGGGGAAGGAAAACAACGGTGAAAAATCGTTGACCAACTGCTTGTTTTCGTAAGAGTAGTCTTTGTGAACGAGAAACGAACCACAGATCACAAAGTCTCCGGACTGGCGCATTTCGGCGAAATACCACCCATTCTGTAAGTGGACCAATCCGTCTGAGGGATAGTGAATCTCAGCGAACCGTATGATGGGAAGTTGATTCGTATTCCAGAAAATGAGTGAGTCGTTTCGGTATACGTGAATGTTGAATTGATCGTGGATAAGAGCATCTGTCCACAATTCGCCCAATTTACTCTCTGAAAGTTGAGATGTGAAGAAGTCAAGTTCCCGAGACAGATCGGATTGAAGCGCATGAAGCTGCGTTTCAAAAACCGCTATGTGTCGATCATAGTTGGTAGAGAAGATGGAATAGTACGCAAAAAAAAAGGCGAGCGAAAAACCAATCGCTACGACCAACCTATAATATTTACTCAGTTGCCTGATCGCCATATTTTTCCAGTCTCCATGCGTACCGAAAGTTCTGAGATCAACGCTTCGAAATCTTCATCAGCATACTCATCATTTCTGAAGTGAAAATCGGCTTGTTCACGGTAAGGTAGCAAATAATTCTCGAAGCAAGGTGTAACGTGGTGTTCCCACTGATAGAGAATGGCTTCATGGGTATACCCGCGTGTTCCCTGATCTCTACAGAGGCGGCGTTCTAACTGAATGCCGGGAGGCACGTCGATAAATACCGAAAAATCAAGCAGGTCTCGCACTCCCTGGTAGTGGTAGAGAAATAATCCTTCTACGATCAACAGTTCAGAGGGTTGAATCGTGATCAAAACATGCTTGTTCGGTGAAAAATTGAAGCCGTATTCCTTTACGACAATTTCCTCGCCTGATGTCAGTCGTTTTAAATCGTGCTCAAGCCGGTCCTGGTCCAGTGCTGTCGGTAGGTCGAAATTGATTTCGCCCCTGCCATCGCGTTTTTGCTCCTCAATGGGACGATAGTAGTTGTCCATGGAAAATACAGAAGGCTCCTGTTCCTCAAACTGAGAATACAATCGCTTCAACAGGGTCGTTTTACCTGATCCGGTCCCTCCGCAGATTCCAATGATCATTTTGCTTTCAATTCAAATGTTACGTCTTCTGCCTGACCGAGTTGATCGGTGTTGAAATAAAGAATTTTACCCGGCAAATCTACGACAAACTCGTTGTTTTTCTTCGGGTGAATAACACTGCTTGGATTGTAAATCATTTGCTCGAGAAAATCGTTGTGCGTATTCGAAGCACCGTCGTTACTGATGATACTTACTTTGTTGTACCCATTGTGATCCAGGTGGTATCCAATCCCTTCATTCAGTGGATAGACTCCCAGTTTCAACGGTTTGTTCGCTAAAAAATAATTCAGATTCATCGAATTCAACTCCGTCCATTCTCCTTCCTTGCGCTCGTAGAGGATAATATCGGCTCCTCCATTTCGAGATTGAGCTCCCATCATGTAGTACTTTCCGTTGATTTGTGTCAAGAGACCCGCTTCCATTGTGCTTTTACCTTCCAGATAATGGATTCCTGTTGTACCGAAGCCAATGTTCTCAATTCGGATGAGGTCCTCAGGAGCATCCATGAACGTACCTGTCAGAAGCCTGGCCTTTGAGGTAAATTCCTTCACTGCCCAGCCCTTTTGCTTAGCCTGCTTTTCACGTGCCGCAAAGTAGATTTTATCACCGGTAAAACCGATGTAATTCCATTGACCGATGTCTTCGTTGTTCTTTAAATCCGCCATGGGAATGGCTCCCAGTTCTGCGGCGTAACACAGAAAATTATGGTGGGTAATGAACGTTGCAAACTCACGAATGCTCTTCGCTTTTTTATCCTCGTACCGGAAATGGTGCACGAGTGCCTTATCCGTAACTACCACATTGATCAATTCGAGATTATTGTAGTCGTAGTCACCCAATTTTTTAATCGCGTTGGAAATGGCTACGGAATTCGATTTTACATTGCCTGCGGAGTTCAATTGACTAAAATAAACCTTGCCCGCATTGAGCTCAAGGTTGTCCAGAAAATATACGTAGCGGGCATTTTCACTCGCCAGGTAGTAAAATTCATCGCTCTTGGGGGTAAATTTTTGATCCCAAATGCTCGTTTCCTGGTCACCTACCAAAGTAAGGTTGATTTGCCGTGTTCCCGAGGCGTCTTTACTCAAGAGAATTCCTCCCATGCCCTTCCATTCGATAATGTCGTAATACGGACTCTTCATTGCCGGTATATCAAAGGTTTGGGAATGCACGATTAGTGAAAATGTGGAACAAATAAGAAGGTGAAATATGTGCATAATTATGTGTTTTATTATATGATTGCAATTCAAACGATCGTTGTGCTAAAATTAGAAGGAATGTTATCAATCTCAAAAACAAAGATTTCAACACATGTGCTTATTTTGATGGCTGCTGTGCCAACGATTGCTCTGTTGACATCGTCTTATAGGTTAGAAGACAGTGAATTGGAGCCGGGTGATACCATACCCATGATGGACGTCTCAATGCAGGGAACGGATGGTGACGACCATACCCTGAGAAGTGAACTGAAGGGAAATGGTCTGCTCGTTGTTTTTTCGTGTAACACGTGCCCGTTTGTCGTTGGAAATGAACATTTCGATGGATGGGAACACCAATACAACGGCTTGTATGAGCAGGCAAAAAGCGAAGGAATTGGCTTTGTTCTGATTAATTCGAACGCAGCCAAACGAGATGGAGATGATTCGATGAAAAAAATGAAGGCACATGCCGAAGAGTTAGGCTATAGAATGAACTACCTTGTGGACGAAGGGGCGAAGCTTGCCGATGCATTTGGGGCAAAAACAACTCCGCATCTATTCGCTTTCAATTCCGAAGGGGCACTGGTGTTTAAAGGAAGCATAGATAACTCCTGGGATTCGGGTCGTGAAACACTCGAAACGTATGCCAAAGACGTGATCGGGCATTTGGGTTCTAACCGACAAACGTTGACACACACCAGCTCTACACCAAAAGGTTGCAGCATCAAACGAAAATCGTTGTAACTACTTGGTGTAAACCGTTAAATGTAAACTATGAAAACAAAATTACTTACAATCGCCGCCTTACTCGCCGCAAGTGCTGTATATGCACAAACAACTGATCTGGGAGGACCATTGAGTTGGCAAATGCCGTTCAAGTCACACATGAAGGACGTTGTCCAGACGCATGTGATGCCTCAATTTGATCTGGCTAAGCTTGAGGCCGAGGACGCGATCAAAGACGAAATGAAGATGGGACCATGGCGCTTTGGCTACAATCACAAAGTGTCGTATTCACTCAATAATTCCGGAACCTGGGAAAACCTTACGGACGGAGGACGCGTTTGGCGAATACGCCTTTCTTCTCCCGGTGCCTTGTCGATGAACCTTCTTTTGGAAGATGTAAACTTCCCGGAAGGATCTCAGTTGTACTTATTTGAGACAAAAGGTACCAACCGAGTGGGTGCATACACACACCGAAACAACCGCGAAGATGGATTGTTGGGGACGGAATTAGTCATCGGTGATGATATCATCGTTGAATTCTACGAACCCGCTTCAGCTATCGGTCAGGGATCATTTACGATTACTGATGTGGTTCACGGTTATCGAAGTGTGCAAATCATCCAGGATTCATTCCTGAAAGGATTGAACGATTCCGGAAACTGCAACATAGATGTTCACTGTCCGCTTGGAGACCTCTGGTGGAACCAAATAAACTCAATTGCAATGATCGTGGTTGGGGGTAGCGGAGTCTGTACGGGTGCACTCATCAACAACTCGTGCGACGACGGAACGCCGTACTTCCTGACAGCAGATCACTGCTTGGGACCAAATACAGGAAACTGGGCTTTCCGATTCAACTGGCAAAGTCCTGAAGGATCCGAATCCTGCGCAACGACCCAAAACAGTTCGAATAGTACTTACGACCAAACATCAAACGGTGCAACCGTGCTTGTGAGCAACTCTAGTTCTGACTTCGCGCTGTTAGAGATTAACAACATGACTGAGCAAGACGCAATCAACTACGGGGCATTTTATGCCGGTTGGGATGCATCCGATAATGAAGAAAGCGTGACGAAAGTCATTGGAATTCATCATCCAAGAGGAGACTTGAAGAAAATTTGCTACGCGGATGACGGCGGAAACGGCATCAACCATCAATACATGTGGGGTTCTGACGTTTGGTACATTGACGCATGGGAGGAAGGAGTAACCGAAGGAGGTTCTTCCGGATCACCATTATTCAATCAAGACGGACAAATCATCGGACAGTTGTACGGAGGATTGGCTGCTTGTTCAGGAACACAGGACAACGGGGATTTTGACGTGTACGGTCGTTTGGGAACTTCCTGGGGGTTGGGTGCTAGTGGCTATCTTGCTCCAAATGGATGTCCGGCCGGAACATCTAACTGGGGGTACGATCCGAATCCGGCAACCGCAAATACAGTTGTAATCGAAACCATTGAATTTAGCGTAAGCCCGAACCCATCAAACGGTTTGTTCGTGGTTGAAATGAGCGATTTCGAAAACGCTGAAATTCTGGTAACAGACCTTACAGGACGCGTTGTTCGCACCGTGAATGTCCTTTCTGCTCAAACAGAAATTGATCTTGCAGGAATGGCAAACGGTTCGTATGTAATTCGTGTAAACGGAATGAACGGAACCGCGACTCAAACAATTATCCTGGCGAAGTAATTCAGTCGTTGATCGTACTGACCTTCGGGTCAAAGAGAACCCTGGCCCTTAGCGTCAGGTTTTTTTTCGAGTTAACTGTATGACGTCAGCATAATGTTTACCACTTAAGGGATAAAGTTAAGTGATAGTTTATTACCTCGAAAGAAGTATTGTGGAGGACTCTGAACTTGGTGTCAATCGAACTCTTAAGGAGTTAGGCATATCCAAGCGCACGTTCTATAACTGGTATGGAAAGTATAAGGAGCAAGGCTATGATGGCCTTGCCCCAAGGAATAGAATTGCCAGAACGCAATGGAACCGTATACCGGATGAGATCCGTGAGGATGTTGTAGAATATGCTTTAGAACATCCTGAACTCTCTCCAAGAGAACTTGCTCACAGCATAGTAGATCATAAGGAATATTTCATCTCTGAAAGCAGTGTGTATCGTATTCTTAAAAGCAGAGGGCTTATTACTTCTCCTGCCTACATTGTAATGAAGGCGAGTAATGAGTTCAAGGATAAAACAACACGCCCAAATCAGATGTGGCAGACCGACTTTACCTACTTCAAGATCATTGGGTGGGGATGGTGCTATCTGTCAACTGTTTTAGACGACTACAGCCGTTATATCATCCACTGGGAGCTTTGTTCTCACATGAAAGTAGATGATGTAAAGCGAAGTATGGATAATGCGCTCAGAAAGGCGGGTTTAAACAAGAGAAATGCTCCAAGACTACTCAGTGACAATGGATCATGCTATATCAGATCAGAGCTAGCAGAATACATCGGTGCGAAAGGAATGAGTCACGTACGAGGAAAACCAAATCATCCTCAGACACAAGGAAAGATAGAACGTTATCACAGATCCATGAAAAACGTGGTTAAACTTGAAAACTACTATCTACCGGGCGATCTGAAGCAGCGATTAGAAGAATTTGTGA